>DATCGB010000001.1:0-20867 GCA_036509155.1 Candidatus Tumulicola sp.
CGTGTCGATCGGTGACGTTGCGGGCAGCGGTCTCGCGGCGGCGGTGATCATGTCGTCGATGCGGCAAGTCATTCGCGGCGTCGCGCAAGTCTACGCGGATCCGATCGCGATGCTCGACGCGGCCGACCGAACGCTCAAAACCGAGCATCCCGACACGTTCGTTACCGCATTCGTCGGCGTGCTCGACACCGTCGCCCGTTCGCTCACATACGCCTCGGCCGGTCACCCGCCGCCCCTCCTGCGCGACGCCTTCGGCACGGTGACGGCGCTGCCCACGAGCGGTCTGCCGCTCGGCTTACGCGTGCGTGGCGAATCGACCGTCAACGTCGCACTACCCAAGGCGGGTCTGCTCGTCTTCTATACGGACGGCTTGATCGAAGCCGAGCACGACATTTTGGGCGGTTCGGAACGGCTTCTGAAGGCCGTTTCCCAGCTCGACCTCACCGACGGTTCGAATCCCGCCGACGCGCTCTATCGCTCCGTCTTGAAAGGCAGCAGTAGCGACGACGTCGTCGTTCTCACGCTGCAACTCGACGCGCCGGTCGAGGGCGGCAGCGGCGCGACGGCGGGCAGCCGGCGATGTCGCTGGGCGTTCGACAGCGAAGACGCCGAAACCGCGCGCAGCGCGCGCTACGCATTCGTCGATGCGTTGCGCCAAGGCGGAGTCGGCGGCGACGAGCTGGGGACCGCCGAACTCATCTTCGGCGAACTTCTCGGCAACGTCGTGCGCTACGCGCCCGGACCGATCGAAATTCTGTTCGACTGGACCGAAGCCACGCCGGTGATTCACGTGCTCGATCGCGGGCCAGGTTTCACGCTGGTGCCGCGGCTTCCGTCGGATTTGCTTAGCGAGCGCGGCCGCGGGCTGTACATCGTGTGGTCCTTGGCCGAAGATTTCAACGTTACCGAGCGTTTCGACGGCGGATCGCACGCGCGCGCCGTACTCGGCACGGCCTGATCCGGCCGTTCCTCCGATGGCCCTTTCGGCCCACCGCGAGCGTGGCCCGGCGGCGCGGTCGCGGCGCGCAGGTCGTTTTCCGCCGCCTACTGCGCTAGAATCCTCGATACGGGGAAGTCGTACGAGGAGGAATGGGATGCTGTACTTACGCTATTTCGGATTGGCAATCGCAGTTGGGCTGGCTGCCGCTCCGATGACCCTGCGGGCTCAAGGCGCCGATACGATGTCGGACTCGGATTACGTGGCGAAAGTCATGACCGCCGCGCCGGCTGCGGTCGCGAAAGGCGCAACCGTCGTCGAAATGAACGCCGACGGAACGGCGCGTACCGTCCAGACCGGAACGAACGGGTTTACGTGCATGCTGCTGCTGGGCACGCCGGCCTGCGCGGATAAAAATGCGATGGCGTGGATGCAGTCGATGATGAGCCATTCGGCGCCGCCCGCGAGCGTCGGATTTATGTACATGCTGGCCGGCGATAGCGGCGCCAGCAATACCGATCCGCTCGCCAAGGCCCCGACGGCCGGCAATCACTGGGTGAAGACCGGACCGCACGTGATGATTCTCGGCCCGGCCGCCGCCACGATGGGATATCCGATGACCGCCGATGCCGACGCGTCGCAGCCCTACGTCATGTGGGCCGGCACGCCTTACGCGCACCTGATGATTCCCGTCTCGAGCGAGCCTTAGGCGCGCAGCGTTATCGAATCGATCCGGGATTTAGCCAGACCGTGCCGTCGGCGTAAACGACCTTCGTCACGATACAGCGCGCCGAGCTCAAGCCCAACGGCGAGGTGTCTTCGGGCAGCGAAAAGACGTGGCTGATCGGCGTTCCCTTGACGAACTTGCCGATGTCCCGGACCGTCGTTATCACGCCCACGCTGCCGACCACGGCGAAATCGACTTCGGCGGCGGTCAGCGGAGCGACGTTCTCGTAAGCGATTCGCAGCGGCGGCTTATCGAGCTGTGCCCGGCAGGTCGTTACGGTGACGTTCGACCCCGGCGTCTGTGCGGGATCTGCCGCTGCCGCGGTCGCCGCCATTGCCAAAGCCGCCATCGCTATGAAGATGTATCGCATTTCTTATCGGCTTCTCTTAGTCGAACGCGTGTGCGGCACCCTCCAAAGGAGCCGCCCACCTCGTAAGCGCAGTCTCCAGCGGTGAGCGTCCCCAGCGACATGCAAATCCTGATCGACTTCATCACCGCAGCCAAATCCAAAGGCACCGACGATCGGTTCGTCGCGTCGATGTTGCGCCAAAACGGCTGGTCCGATCGCCGGATCTTCGCCGCATTTTCATCGTATTACGAAACCGTGCTCGGCATTCCGACCCCGGTGCGCGCCGGCCGCTTGGAAAGCTCGCGCGACGCGTTTTTCTATTTGCTGGCGTTCGTGACGCTGAGCATCTGGACGGTCGCGTTCGTCTGGCTCGCCAACGTGCTCGTCGACCGCGCCTTTCCCAGCGCGCTCGACCTGCAATACGGACAGTACGCGATCGAAGACTTTCGCGTGACGGTGGCCGGCCAGCTAGCCAGCATCATCGTCGCGTTCCCGATTTTCCTGTTCGTCAGCCGCGCCATCGTTCGCGAGACGCGGCAACGCCCCGAGTCGCTCGATTCCGGCGTGCGCAAGTGGCTTACCTATATCGCGCTGGTCGTTACCGCGCTTACGCTCTTGGGCGACGGCGTGTGGTTCCTACGCGAGTTTCTGGTCGGCGACTTGACCGTGCGCTTCGTCGTGAAGTCGCTGGTGCTCTTTGCGGTCGCCGGCGGCGTGTTCTGGTACTACCTGGGAACGGTGCGAACGCCGGTAACGCGCCCCCAGCGCGATCTGCGATTCGGCATCGCGGCCTGCGCCGCGGTGATTCTCGCAGTCGCCCTCGGCTTTTCGGGAATCGGCTCGCCGGCGCACCAGCGTCTGGTCGCGTTCGACCTGCAGCGGGTCGACGATTTACAGACCATCGCCTCAACCATTCAAAACAGCTACGCGAAAAAGCACGCGCTCCCGCGCGACCTCAACGAAGTTTCGACGATCGATTCGGTCGTCCACGTGCACGATCCGCAGACGCGCGCGCTCTACCGCTACATCCCCGGGACGCGCTCGAAATACCGGCTTTGCGCCACCTTCGGCACCGACGCCGGCGCGTCGCCGGGGAGTGCGTGGAAACACGCGCCCGGCTACACCTGCTATCCGCTCGACGCGACTGCCGACACGCCGCCCACAAGTTAAACGGGGCCCGGCCTTTCGACCGTGCCCCGCAGCGACTTCGCCCGTGAATCGGCTTAGCAGCTTAGAATGCCGCGATCCCGTTGGGGGTTCCCCAGCCCGTCGGTCCATCGTAGCCGACGCCGGCTTTGCAGATGTACGGATACGACTTCGAGCATCGGCCGTTGCTCCCCGACGTGACGTCGTTGAGCGCCGCCGTTCCGCCGGCCGCCCAAATCGACTGGGCGTAGTTTTCGGACGACGCATTTCCGGCTAACGCGTAGACCGCCGCGATCGCCGGCGAGCTGACGCTCGTGCCGCCGAAAACCAGCCAGCCTTTGTAGCCTTGATAGGAGTAGCTGTCGTACACCGCCACACCCGTGTTCGGATTGGCGTCCGCCGATACGTCCGCTTCCGAACGTTTCGTGCAGCCCTTATCGGTTTGATACGACGGTTTGGTCACGTACCGGCTGCATCCGCTTCCGGTGCCCGACCAAACCGTTTCGGTCCAGCCGCGCGCGTTGTTGGTTCGGGAAAGGGTCGTTCCGCCGATGCATACGACGGTCGCGTACGAGCATGGCTGCTGCGCGCCCGTCCCGCTGTCGCCCGCGCTTGCGGTTATGATGTGTCCCGGATGGTTGTACGCTTGGTTCGATCCGCCGGTTTCGCCGCCGCCGTAGGAGTTGCTGACGACGTTCGCGCCTTGCGTGATGGCTTGGTTTTCCGCCGTCGCAAGGTTCGCGTTGCTAGCCGACGTGGCTTCGACCAGCACGATGCTGCACTTCGGACAAATCGCCGATACCATGTCGACGTCGAGCGACTCTTCTTGCGCCCACCCGCCGTTGGCCGGCGGCAAGCTAATCGTCGAACCGGTCTGGCTGACTTTTTTGAAGCAGCCGTTCGACGACGTGCAGGCCGGCAGACCAAACTGCGTGCGATACACGCCGAGGTCGGCCTCCGCGTTGGGATCGTCGTACGCGTCGACGATCGCGACCTTCTGTCCGGCTCCGTTGGACGCCGACGGCAACGCGTAGGCCGACTGCAGATCGGCCGGTCCGTATCCCGAGGGTGCCGCCGGCTGAACTCCCGGCGGCCGCATCGCGACGTCGGTCCGAAACATCGCGTAGCAAGTCATTGTGTCGCCGGGTAAGCGGGTCGCACACGACATCCGCGTATTGGAACTGCCGGGCGGCGTAGCGCCGAAGTTCGGCTGGGTTGCCGGAACTGCCGAAACGGGTTGAGTCGACGTTCCGCCCGAGCAGGCGGCCAGCCCAAGGAAAAGCGCCAAGGCGGTCGACCGAGCATAACGGGTATACAAAATCGGGTCCCTCCTTAAAAGTAAGCAAGACCCGGCAAATGTATCATTTAGGGACCAAAGTCCCTAGCGGCAGGAAACACCTAGGCCAAAAAGCCTACGATTTGGGGAAAACGGCTAACGCTAGTCCACAAAGGCCCGCCGGGGTACCTATTTATAGCAAGAAGCCCCGGGCGACGTGACGTGGAGGCTTTTCGGCCAACCGCCAGAGGTAATCCCAGAGCGAACGGTCCCACGGTAGCACACCTAGCCCATCGGAGTCAAATACAACCACATATGCCAGCGTACGAGTATACCGCGGCAGTAGTCGTCTCGATGGAAGGCGCTCTATCGGCGGCCCGCATTGAGACGTACCTGGAGCACGCAAAGAAAGGCGACCCCGCGGCGACGGCCACCGACGACCTCGACCTTTACCTTTGGAATCTCCAGGTGAGCGCTGCGTTCCAGGGCCCCCTCCATCTTCTTGAAGTGAGCCTCAGAAACGCCGCACACAAACAACTAACCAGATGCTTTGGCCACGACTGGATCGATGCACCGAACTTCATCCACGCGTGCATTTTAGCGCAATATCCGCCGCCACAGATCGGCCAAAAGAATCACCGGATGGGTCCCGATCTGCTAAAACAGATTCACAGAACCCGAAATCGCATTGCACGGGCGGTTGATGCCAAGAACAAGACGGCCGCGAAAGCCGGCAAACCGCGAATAGCCAAAATGACGCCCAGCGTTAACGACATCGTTGCCGGTCTTGATTTCGGATTTTGGACAAGCATGCTCGACCGGAGTTTCGATCAGCTTTTATGGAGAACCGCACTACATCACGCTTTCCCGCGGTATGCCGAACTCTCGGGAAAACCAGTTGCAAGAATACCGATCGCACAGCGACTCAATAAGATCCGAGATCTGCGCAATCGCGTAATGCAACATGAGCCCCTGTTTAAGCGCAACCTGCAATCCGATTTCGACATGATCTCGGAAGCAATAGCGTGGATGTATGCCGATGTCGAGCTTTGGGCGGACCACCATTCCAGATGGCCGATAATACAATTAACCCAGGCAAAGCGACCAGAAACCTTCTAAGGAGATTGGCACACCGACCTGCGGGTCGAAACCCTACGGGTTCCGCCCATCTCTCGTCTCCATCCGCCTCATGGGCGCGTCCTTGACCTTGGCGGCCTTTTCCGTCCCGATCTCTTCCTTCGGTGCGGCCACGATCTTGCGGTGCGGCCACGATCTTGGCCAGAACCTCCCTGAGGTCGTCTAGCCTATCGGCGCGAGGGGCTTCTTCATACCCGCGGGTAACCGGAGGTCGTTCGTTCGTCCTGCGCAGAAGGGACCGCGCTTGGAACTCATTCGATTCACCGATTTGGAGTGCCACTTCGGCGCGCGCGAGGTATTCGCGGGCGCGAGCGGCGTCTTAAACGAGGGCGAACGCATCGGGCTGGTCGGCGCGAACGGAGCCGGCAAGTCGTCGCTGCTGCGCCTACTGGCCGGCGTCGATCGACCTTTCGGCGGCTCGATCGCGCGCGCTAAGGGCATGAAGCTCGGCTACCTCGCGCAGGGCGTCGCCGACGAAACCGAGGCAACCCTCGCGCAGTTGATCGATCGAGCCCTCACGCAGGTCGACGCGCGCGAGTGGGGTCTGCGCAATAAGCGGCTGCGCGCCATGCTGGCGGCATTCGGTTTTAAAGCGGCCGACTTCGAGCGGCCGCTGCGCGAGTTTTCGGGCGGTCAGCGCGCCAAGGCGGCGCTGGCGCACCTGCTGATCGATCCTCCCGACTACTTCATCTTAGACGAACCGACCAATCATCTCGACGTCGCCACCGTTCGCTGGCTCGAGTCGTTCGTCGCCAACGACAAGCGCGGGTACATCGTCGTTTCGCACGACCGGTATTTCCTGGACCGCATCGCCACGCGGATCGTCGAAATCGATCGCGGGCGGCCGCACGCGTACGCGCCGCTGCAGCCGGCCTACACCGCGTTTCTCGTCGAGAAGACGGCGCGGCTCGAACGCGAGCGACGCGAATACGCGGCCTTCGTTGCCGAGCGCGACAAGCGACGCGCGACGATCGCCGGCTTGCGCGCGACCCACACGTCGTCGGACTACAGTCAGGTCCGCAGCCGCGAGAAGCAGCTCGCGCGCGTCGAAAGCACGCTCGAACCGCCCGCCCCAGCGACCGTGGCGCGCGGTATTTCCGTCCGCCTGGACGCGACGCGGCGGCGTGTGAGCCGCGGCGGCTTCGCGTTTGAAATCGCGGACCTGTCGAAGGCGTACGGCGCCAACGTGCTCTTCGCGGACCTGTCGATCGATCTCGAACGCGGCCGGCGGCTGGCGGTCGTCGGACCCAACGGTTCGGGAAAATCGACGCTGTTGAAGATTCTCGCCGGCGAGTTGCCGGCCGACCGCGGGAGCGTGCGCTACAACCCGGCCGCGCAAGTCGCCTATTTCGCGCAGAACTCGCACGATGCGCTGGACGTGTCGAAAAGCGCCGTGGAGGCCGTGCTGGCCGCCGCCGGCGACGCTTCGACGCCCGAACAAGCGCGCGCACTGCTTGGCCGGATGCGCATCGGCGGCGACGCCGCCGACAAGCCGGTGCGCGATTTTTCGGGCGGCGAACGACGGCGCATCATGCTCGCCGCGCTGATGGCGCGTAAGGCCGACGTGCTGCTGCTCGACGAGCCGACCAACGATCTGGATATCGACAGCCGCGAAGCGCTCGAGAGCGTGCTCGACGAGTATGCGGGCTCGATCGTCGTCGTCTCGCACGACCGCTTTCTGTTGTCGCGGCTGGCCGATCGCGTGCTTTGGATCGAAGCCGGCGCGTGGGGCGCAATCGACGGCGGATACGATGCCTACGAAGCCGGGGCGCGCGCCCGTGAAACGGCGGCGCTCGCCGCCGCCGATGGAACCTCGGGCCCCGACAAGAAGCTCGGCCGCCGCGAAACGCCGCTCAAACGCCGCTCGCAGATCGAGGCGCAGATCGAGCGGGCCGAACGCGAGATCGAAAAGTTGGACGCGCGCGCGCGTGAAATCGAGGCGTTGTTTACGTTAGTCGAAACCTACGACGACCGGTCGCGCGTGCGCGCGCTGCACGACGAACTCGACGACGTGCGCGCCCGCAGCGCGACCGAGCTCGCGCTTTGGGAAACCTTGCTGCACCGACGCGACGGCCTGGAGACCGTTTAATCTAGCCGGCTGAAGCTAACACTTATCCGAGGCTTGTTTGCCGCTGTAGATCTCGATCACGCCGCTGGTCTTCGGCACGCTTTGTCCCTTGAGCAGCGTGCCGATGCCGCCGATAACGCCCCCGTATTTCCCCGGCTTTGCGACCACGTAGCAAGGCGTAAGCGGGACGTATATGCCAAACGCGAGCACCGCGCCGAACGCGGTGTACGTTTCCTTGGCAACGATTTTCTTGCCGGTCAGACCGCCGCCGGCTTTGAGGCCGGCTGCGAACGTGGTCGACCCCGAAAGTGCCAGCTGCAAGTAAAACAGCGGCGTTCCGGACCCGAGCGACGGAAGCTTGGCGTAGTTCGTCGTGCTCGACGTGAGCGTCAGATCGACCGACGGATTCGCGCCCGGGTAGCGGACCGAACCGCCGAATCCGCCGAACGCGGGAATGCAGGCCAAACCGCCTTTGGTCGACAGCGTATCGATGACGGTGGCGGATTGCTTCGTCTTGGTCTGACCCTTGCAGGCCGGCGGCGCCGCGTCCGGCAGCGCGAAGGCACCCGCACCAAAGCCCTGCGGCGATGGCGGCAACGTACCGTTAGCCCCCGCGCAAGCCGAGAGCGTCGCCGCGGCGGCCATTACGGCCAGCACGCGGAACCGAGAAAAGAATAGCATCGCAACGACTCCTTAAAGAAAGCGCCCGCGGAGGCCCTGTTTCATTCGACCGGGCAGCCTTCCTGCAGGGGAGGCGAGCGGGTGGAT
Organism: Candidatus Tumulicola sp.; assembly: GCA_036509155.1. Lineage (GTDB taxonomy): Bacteria > Vulcanimicrobiota > Vulcanimicrobiia > Vulcanimicrobiales > Vulcanimicrobiaceae > Tumulicola. Next base: position 8,409 of record DATCGB010000001.1, read on the forward strand.
GCTCCCGAACCCTCGATGGCGGGTTTTTATTCGTTGTATATGAGGAAAAAATGCATATGAGACTTGTACGTTCCCTGTTCACCGCCGCCGCGTTTGCGGCCGCGGCCCTTCCGCTTTGTGCCACGGCCCAGGTGGAGAGCACGCCCATACCGGCCGTTCAAAAACCCGATTTTTCGTCGGTTAATTTCTTAGTCGGGACCTGGACGTGCAGCACGAAGAGTGCGCGCCGCCCCGCGCCCTACGTAACGATTTCGAAGTACACGCTCGACCCGAGCGGCTACTGGATCGACGAAACCTCGACTACCAAGAAAACCTCGTGGGTCGCGTCGCCGATTACCGTCGTCGACAAGATCACGTACGACTCCGACTCGAAACGCTGGGTCGACGTGCTCTACGGCGATCAGGGTGCCTACGGAATGTCGGTTTCGAAAGGCTGGAATGGAAACCATATCACTTGGCACGATCTTGGTTTCGCGCCTTCGCCCGACATCAGCAGCGCAAGCGACATCGCCACGACCAAGGTCAGCGCAACCAAAATGACCTCGGCGTCGACGTTTACCGAGACCAAATCCGGCCGTCACGTCAGCGTGTCGACCGTCTGCACGAAAGCCTAACGCCCGCGCTTCCCTGAGCGGTGGGCGGCTCGGCAGCCGCTCACCGCCCAGGGGCCGGCGCACTCGGACCGGAAGATCGAATCATGAAAGCTACGCAGGCGATTCACGACTTGGGCCAGAGCCTTTGGCTCGACAACATCACGCGCGACTTACTCACCAGCGGAACGCTCGCGCGTTACATCGACGCGTCGTCCGTCACGGGACTGACGTCGAACCCGACGATTTTCGAACACGCCATCGACGACAGCGCGTCGTACGATGCGGCGATCGCCGGCGAACTGGCGCAGGGAAAGTCGGGCGAACGGCTGTTTTTCGACCTGGCGCTTGCCGACCTCACGCAAGCCGCCGACCTCTTCGGTCCGATCCACGAACGCACGAACGGCGTCGACGGATGGGTGTCGCTCGAGGTTTCGCCGCTGCTGGCTTACGACACGGCGACGACGCTGGGGGCCGCCAAAGAACTGCACGCGCGCGCCGCCCGGGCCAATCTCTTCATCAAGATTCCGGGCACCCCGCAAGGTCTGCCCGCGATCGAAGAAGCGATTTTCGCCGGCGTGCCGATCAACGTGACGCTGCTGTTTTCACGCGAGCAATACGTCGCCGCCGCCGAAGCGTATTTGCGCGGCATCGAACGGCGCATCGAAGCCGGTCTCAACCCGGACGTCGGATCGGTCGCGTCGGTGTTCATCAGCCGCTGGGACGTCGCCGTCGCCAACGCGGTCGACGACGGGCTGCGCGACAAGCTCGGCATCGCGATCGCGCAGCGTACGTACAAGACGTATCGCGAAGTCCTCGGTTCGCCGCGTTGGGAGCGAATCTACAACGCCGGCGCGCGCCCGCAGCGCCTGCTGTGGGCGAGCACCGGAACCAAAGATCCGCGAGCGTCCGACATTCTCTACGTCAACGCGCTGGCCGCGCCGTTCACCGTCAACACGATTCCCGAAGCGACGCTCAACGCGCTGGCGGCTCACGACGTCGACGCCTTTGCGCCGCTGCCCGACGACGGCGGCGACTGCGAAACCGTGCTGGCCGCCTTTGCGAAGGCCGGCACCGACGTCGTTGCGTTGGCCGCCCGGCTGCAAACCGAAGGCGCCGCATCGTTCGTCAAGTCGTGGAACGCCTTGCTCGCAACGCTGGCGTCCAAGACCGACGACCTCAAACGCGCCGGCTAACGAGACCGAGCGGCCCGCGCTACTGATTCAGCCGCAACTGCAACGTCTTCGCGGTGCTTTTTGACGTCAGCGGGTCGGTGACAGTGATCTTCACGGTGACCGCCTGCTGACCCATCCCGGTCGTCAACGACACGTCCAGGCTGAAATTCCCGCGCGGGCCGGCAACGGTCGTTCCGGCGAACTGCCCCGTGGGATTCGGCGATGCGCCGGCCGTGACCGAGACACGACCGTTCGCGACGGTGTTCCCGGCAACCGTAAACGTTCGTCCGACGGCTTCGTTGGGTGCCGGCCGGTCGATCGTGAGGTGCAGGTTGGGCACCGGCGGCATCGAGCGCAGCACGGTGAACGACCACGAACGATCGAACGACGCACCGCCCTGTCCGCGGCCGGTGACGCGCATGGTGTGCGAGCCGAAGTCCAGCGGCGCCGGCGGTTTATACGAAAAACCGGTGGCCGACAGGCCGCTGCGCGACGTCACGTCGTTGTCATCCAAGCGCACGCGAACGCTCGAGGTTTCGACCGCGCGCGTGAACTCCGCCGAGATTACCGCGAACCGGTCGGCCGTGCGTTCGCCCGGAGTGGGCCGCTGCGCGCGCAGTTGGATCTGGCCCGCGGGAGGCGTCGGCACCGGGTAACTCGTCGTGAACGACCACGTCCGCGTGAAGCTCATACCGCCCACGTCGACGCCGCTGACGCGCACGCCGTGCGATCCGAAGTTCAACGGTGCCGGCGGCTTGTACGAAAAGCCGATCGACGAGCGTTCGCAGCGCGACGTAATTTCGTTGTTGTCCAGCCACACCCGCACGGTAGCGGGGCGCACCTGACGCGAAAACTCCGTCGAAATCGTCACGAAACGATTCGGTAGGCTGGTGCCCGGTGCGGGCTGCGGTGCGCGCAGCTGAACCTGACCGCCGGCCGGTGGGTACGGCGGCGGATACGGGGGCGGCGCGGGGTGCGGCGGATAGACCGGGTAACCGGGGCTACCGCCGCCCGAATGCGGAATGTGAATTGCAACCACTCGCGTAGTCCCGTCGTAACCGACATTGGCGCCGAACGACTGCGCGACGAATCTGAGCGGGACGTACGTGGTCGCTCCGACGATGAAGGGTGCGACGTCGAGGTACTGCGTCGCTCCGTCAACGGTCGCCTGGGTCGAACCGATCCGCAGCGCGACGGTCGTATTTCCCCGGGTAGCGTTGATCGTGCCGGCGTGGTACACGACGCTCGAGCCAAGCCGTTCGAAGATGCCGCGCAGCGGCACGAAAACGCGGCCGGCGCGTTCGATCGGCCCGGGGTTAAGCGCCATCGGCTGGCCGCCGACCTTGACGGTCACGGCCTGGGCCGCCGCCGGCGCCGAAAAACTCGTCATCGCGAGCCCTGCGATCAGCACCGCGGCTAACGCGCGGCACCCGGTTGAAAGCACAATTCTCTGCAACGAAAACGCTCCTTTTCCGGTCCGTGTAGCCCGGTCTTCGGCTATTCTCCGCGGTGCTTGAAAACGCCGCTGCCGGCTGGTCTGCCCATCGAGGTAGCGGATGGCCGCTGCCAGAAGCACACGCCGTATGATCGAGCGAGGGAATTTCTTGCGCGCCCTGGCGGCCTGCGGCGTCGCCCCGGCGATGCTCGCAGCCGCGCCGGCCGGCGCCGGCGGCAGCGGCGCGAACGCACAAAGCCCCGAGCTGCAGCCGCTGGAACGGGCGCTCGTGCTCAGCGGCGGCGGCGCACTGGGCGCATATGAGGCCGGCATCGTCGGAGCGCTGGCCGCCCGCGACCACTGCAGCGACGGCACCCCGCTGCGCGACTACGACATGGTGTGCGGCACGTCGATCGGGGCGCTCAACGGCTGGTTCGTCGCGACCGGCCAGTACGCAAAGCTGCGCGCCCTCTGGTACGGCATCAGCGGCGAAAAGCTGGTTCAGCCCAAGCCGAAGTTCGCCGCGATTCGCGATCCCCAAAGCGGACTGGTTAACCGCGCCGCTTCCGCGCTAAGTCTGATGGGCTTGGTCAAGAATCAAACCGCCGTTCTGCAGACGGATGCGATTTACGCGTGGATCGTTCGCAACATCGATCCCGCGACGCCGCTAGTCATGCCGTTCGTGTGGGCCGTGACCAACCTCACCCTGCAGCGGCCCGAATTTTTCTACATGCGTCCGCCCGGCGCACGCACCGACCTGCCGGCCAAAGTCATCAAGTCGCTGCAGGTCTCGCTCGGGCCGCATACGATCGTGCGCGAGGCCACTCCCGAGCTGCTGCACCGCGCCATCTTCGCGTCGGCAGCGCTTCCGCTGGCGTTCGATCCGGTGCTCATGCCCGGCCCCGACGGCAAGAATAACGCCTACTGCGACGGCGGGGTCGCCAGCAACTCGCCGGTCGGAATCGCTCACGCGGTCGCCCGCGCGGCCGACGTCGTGCTGCTCGATCCACAGTTCGCGCCTGAGACCAACTACACCGATGCCGTCGACGTCAGCTTCGGCGTGTTCGGAACGATGCAGCGCAAGATTCTCGAAGTCGAAATGCGCAACACGTATTTTCAATCCTTGGGCAAGCGCGCGTTCGAACGTCTCTTACCTTCGGAGGTTGCGCGCGCGACCCAAGGCGACGCGCTGCTCGAACGCTTCATGCAGACGCTTCCCGTCACCGTGCTGCGCTATATCCGGCCGGAAAAGCCGCTTCCGCTCGGGGTCGTCTCCTTCAACGACGAGGTCGGCATCGGCAAAGCCTATCAAACCGGCTGGCTCGACGCCACCAGTCCCACAGCCGGATTCAAAATCTACGACTGGGAAACGTTTCAACTCTAGCATTTATCTAGCGCTACGGAGGAATAGCCGTGTGTAGTTTGCCGACCGGGCGTTTCGCCGTTCTGATCTTATGTATCTTTGCGACTCCGGCGGCCGCAAACTCGGCCGCTGCCACGCCGCCGCCTCCGTCGCCTGCGCGTTTCGGCGTTATCGCACCCAAAGCCGAGTACGTGCTGTACCAGCCCGTACTCGACCGCTATACTCATGCGGTCGAACGACAATTTGCGAGGTTAGCATCCGTCACAATCGTGCCGTTTAAGTCTGACGAGATCGCCGCCGGTCTAGCAGTCTGCCGGCGGGAGCGCCTGTCGGGCTTCATCCAGCCGCATCGCAGATGGCGCATTACCGACGCGTCCGTGACCGTCGATGCGACGCTGACGGTCACGGATTGCGACGGCGATCTTTTTTATCGAGGTCACGCCATGCGCGCGCGCGAGCCCGATTCCGCATCCGTGCCGCAGACGCAGATCGACTCCTTGCAAGCCGAGGCGCTAAGCGCGCTGATGCAAGACTTCGGCAAATTCAAACTCGCTCACGAGCCGCTTTGGGACCAAATGGCCCGCACCGGCTCGATCGAACAACCGACCCTCTACTGGAGTAAAGAACGCGCATGAAGCTTTGTACCGGGCACGCTCTCCAGGCATGTCTTGGATGAATGGTTCCATAGCAAAGACACTCAGGGCCTCTCATATCTTCTTTGACTATATGCTATAATAACTTTTGAGATGCCGCGCAACCAGCCACGCCTCAATCGGAGTCCCGGCAAAAGTGGATACGTGCATCCATGATGATCGATCGTTCGCTCAACGCGTCTAATGAGCATCGAGGATTGCGAACCATCACGCTGTCTGAAATTCTCGAAACGTTGCAAAGTCATCGCCATACTCTCGAAGCGATGGGCGTGACACGGATCGGCGTCTTTGGCTCATTCGCACGTGGTAGTAATCACTCTGATAGCGACATCGATATTCTTATCGGACATCGCCCAGGGTTTACGCTTTTCGATTGGTCGCGTGTTTCGGACTATTTGGAATCGGTCTTCGGTAGGGAAGCAGACGTTATTGAGATCGAATCTGCACTTCAGCGCCCGTATTTCAAACGCGTTGTAGACGAAGCGATCTATGTCTACTAACGGGTGGGAGCCAAACCGCATTGAACAGCGCGCGGTAGACATCGTAGATGCTATAGATCGAATCAATCGCTATCTCGACGGTTCGTCTCTGGAGGCGTTCCTCAAAGATGACGCACTACAAGATGCCGTCGCTCGCAGACTTGATGTGATTGGGATTGCCATCAAAGCTATTGAGAAACTTGAAAGCGACGGCAACGTGCCGTCCAATGAACGACTGGCGGAGCGCTCCCCCGATGTTGGGTGGCGTCAAGCTGCCGGTATGCGTAATCGACTTAACAAGGAGTACGGCTCAGTCCATCCACGGATCGTTTGGGATACAGTGTATGATAATCTGCCGGCATTGCGCGTAGCTATTATCGCAGCGTACCCGTTGATACTGAGCGATCGATCCGAGACTGACGATGATCAGCCCGGTGACGGAAAACTGGGGCGAGCACCGCGCTAGTAGATGAGTTTTGCGAGGCTGCTTTCGGGGCCGGCGAATTCGGTGAACCACAGCGTTCCGGCGGCGTCGAACGCGAGGCTGTGGGCGTGGAACGCGTTGCCGCTCATCGGAAAGTCGCGGATTAGCGATCCGTCGGGCGTGACGTAACCGATCTTGCCGGCGATGCCGATGCTGCCGCCCGATTCGGTAAACCAGACGTTCCCGTCGGGTCCGGCCGTAACGTTCAGCGGCCCCGAAACCGCGGTTGGAACGGTGAACTCCTTGAGCGCGCCGCTCGGGGTCATGCGGCCGATTCGATCGAGGGCAAATTCAGCGAACCACACGTTGCCGTCGGGTCCGACGGCGATGCCCCATGGCTGTGCGTCGGACGCCGGCAACCGATGCGTCGCAACGATCTTGCCCTGCGTGGACATCACGACGATCGCGTTGAGACCGGCGTCCGTGAACCACATCCGGCCGTCCGGGCCGGCGACGACCTCCTGCGGAAACGAGCCATACGGCAGCGGATACATGCTGATCGTTCCGCCTGGCGTCGCCGCCCCGAGTGCAGCGGTGCTGCCTTGATCGACGAACCAGGTGCGGCCGTCGGGTCCGCGCGCCGTCCAGGCGGGCTGGGAAAACCCGCTCGGAGCGACCGGAATTTTATAGCTCGTGACTTTTCCGCTCGGCGTGATCTTTGCGAGCTTGCCCTTGAGCTGCTCGACGAACCAGAGGTTGCGATCCGGTCCGAGGCTGATGCCGAGCGGTTCGCTGTTGAGGATCGGATAGGTCGTGAACGTTCCGTCGGGCGCGATCTTTTCGATCGCTCCGCTCGACGACGCGGTTCCCCACACGTTGCCGTCGGGTCCGATGCAGATGTCCGACAAACCGGCCGGCAGCGAGCCCGGCACAGGCGGCACCGGATACTGCGCGACGATCGTCGGGCTGGGCGCGAACGCGGCGCTCGCCCGCGGCACACTCGGCGCCGAAGCGCCGAGGATCGCCCTCGATAGCGGCGCGCCGTCGTACGTCAGCGCTACCCGCTGCGCCGAGTTTGCGACCGAATCAGTCGACAGCTTCGTCGCTCCGCTCGCGTCGCTATCGGTAAGGTGGATCGATGTCGGGCCATACGAGCCGACGATCGTATTTCCATCGGCATCCAGCACCGCAACCGTCACGCCGAAGCTTGCCGCCGTGCCCGCCGGCGGATACGAGCTTTTCAACGACAACGCGAGACTGGCGGGCTTGCCGGTCAAGGCCACGCGCAACCGCGCGGGCCGGCCGGCCACCAGTGTAGCCGCCAGCTCGCCCGACGCCAGCACGTTCCCGCCGCCCGCGGTGCCGTCGTAGGCCGCGACGTCGAACATCTGACTCCCGCTCGGCGCCGGCGCCTGCCCGCTGCACGTGCGCGCGCCGCCCGTCGCTGTTTTACACGCGTGCGACGACGCGCTCACGTCGATCGTCAGCAACGGCGTTCCGGCCAGCGTTACGACGACCGACTGCGTGCTGGGCGACACGAAACTCGGGCGCATCCCACCCGGAACCACCACGACGAACGTCACCGGCGTGCTGCCCGTCAGCACGATCGGCGCCGCCGGCGGAATCTGCGGCGCGCTGCTCGAGCAGGCCGCCGCCGCTAACGTCAGCAGCGCGCCGAGCGCGACCGTCGGAATCGAGCGTTTCACTGGCCGTTTTTCCGTACGAGATGCAGTGAATCGAAGATCGCTTGCGCGGTCACGCTGCGCTGCTGCGCGCGAACCAGCGACGCGCGCACGTCGAGCGGCAGCGCCACGCTCGACGAGCCGTTCGGGACGTGCGCCGTACGCAGGCCTAGCGTTTCGTCGTAGGTCGCCTCCGAGCGCGTCGCCTTCGAAAACTGCAGCGTCGTATAATCGTAATGCGTCTGCACGTCGTCGTGCAGCGTCAAACAGACCACGCCGTAGGGCGGAGTCACGTACGTCGTTCGGGCCAGCGTCTCGTACTCGCCGAACACCACGTCCAGGCGCGTCGCATTCTCGACCAGCTTCGTCGCCCGCTTCCCAAATTTCGCCGGAAGCTTGCACGCCGCCGGTACGTCGGCGCTTCCGACGTCGACGAACGCGTCGCCGGCCAAAACCGGCGGAGCGCTCGGGTACCACGTTTTGACGGTGAAGACTTCGGTCACCGGAAATCCGGTCACGTCGGTAAACTCGATTTGTATGCGGCGCCGGCTGGGCGGCGAAAACGTAATCGTCGAGTTTCGCGGGGCATCGCCGTAGGGCCATTGGTAGACCGCGTTGCCGTCGCCGTAACTCTGCAGCGACGCCTTCGCTCCACCCGAAAAGATGGCGCTTTCATCGTACGATCCGTCGGCCGCGTAGCGGTCGGCGATCGAAACGCCGGCGCCGGCGACGTCTTGCATTCGCGCGGCCGTGTTAGTCCAACGCGCTTGCGGCACCTCGGGCAGTTGGTCGAAAATGCCGTTGCCCGCGTCCGGTGCCGTCGTCGCCTGCGTACCGTTTGAATCGGCCGTCGCATAGAGCAGCCAAATGTCGCTGCCTTTTCGCGTCTTGCTCGCAACTTGCGCGACGTACAGGTCGAAGGTCGTCTTCACCGGCGGCCCCGAGCCGGTGTCCGTTTCCGTGCCGCGATAGTCGGTGACCGGACGATGCCGAACCGTTTCGGCGGTCGTGCGAATTTTCTGCGCGACGGACTGCGACACGTGGGTGGTCACGCCGCCGACGACGGTCGTTTGCCGCACCGTACCCGCAAAGGCAAACGAGGCACCCTCGATCGGCCAGCCGGCCGCATGCGTTTTTAGCGCAACCGCATCTACCGGGCCAGACGGTGCCGGCGGCGAAGTGCCCGGCCCAGCGCACCCCGCTAGCGCGGCGAGCGCGACCCAAATCCAGCAAAACTTCGCGAAGCGCGGCATACGGTGTGTCCTTTACGACGCGCCGGCCGCCGATTCACTACGCCAGCAGTGCCAAAAGAGTGCCAAGCCGCCGCGCGCGGTTGCGCGAGCCGGTTCGCGCGCTGGACAGCGCGCCGGACATCTCCCCCAGCCGGCGCCACGCCTTGTGAGCGGCGCCAGCGTCCGCGGGCGGCCGCAGCGACTCCAACGCTCGCAGCACCGCCGGGCGTAGCTCGGGCCGGTTCTCCATGTGCGCCAGCGCATCGCGCGCGGCGACAGCAAGATCTCGATCGGTCATGACGGGCTGATTCGTTTCGTGCGCGCGCCGCGTCGGCCCTGGATTTGGGTTGGCCGCCCACCCAAATCCCCAGCCTTTAGGAGTAGACTCCCGATAGATAAGGCGCGGGCTTACGAACGAGGTCGAATACATGTCTGAAACTGCGGCGCTGCCGGCTCCCGAGACGACGGTCGTCGTATGCACGGGTGCGTACGATATCGCCTGCCGATGGCAGTTTCGAGCCGACCTGGAGCCTCTCGCGCACGTGCCCAACGCGATTCTCGACTTTACCGACGTGACGTACGTCGACTCGACCATCGTCGGAGAACTCATCCGGCTGCATAGAATTCGCGCCGAGGCTGGGTACGATGGCGAAACCGTCGCGATTCACGCACCGAACATCCGCAAGCTCTTCAAGCTGCTTCAGTTGAATAAGGTCTTTCGACTGGTGGACGCGCTGAACCACGCGCTCGACGGCCGGTCCGTCACGCTGCTGTACTCGTCTGCCCCGTGAGTCCGACCGCACGCCTTCGTATCGAAAATGTGGTAGCATCGTCGTATGAGCGAACGGTTATCCAACGAGCACGGCCACAATTTCTCCGAGAAATTCGAAGACGGAACCGAGATACCCACCGATCCGCAGAACTCCGATCCTCATCCGGATGCCCCCAACCCTGAAAGCGTTCCGGCCAACGAGGGCGGCACCGACGAGGCGTAAGCCCGCGACATAGGCGCCGCATGGACCGCGCGTCCCGGCGTCGTACGAGCGATGCGTATGCACGATCGCACCGCCGTATTCGTCGTCGCTCTGCTCCTCACCGCAACCGCACCCGTCACCGCCGCAACCGCAGCCGCATCGCCGGCGCCGGCGGGGCTGGTGGATCCGTTCGTGGGGACGTCGGGCACGAAGATCGGCGGCCCGATCGATACGTTTCCGGGTGCCGACGTGCCGTTTGGGATGGTCCAGTGGAGCCCGGATACGCCCAGTCAAAACGCCGGCGGGGGTTACGAATACGGCGATCGCGAGATCACCCGTTTCAGCCTGACGCATTTGAGCGGGCCGGGATGTTCGGTATTCGGCGACTTCGCCGTTTTGCCGACGACCGGTTCCGTGAGCGATCCGCGGGCCGCAAAGCAGCCGTTTTCGCACGCCGGCGAAACCGCCGCGCCCGGCGCGTATTCGGTCGTGGTCGGCAACCCCGGTATCCGCGCCGAGCTGGCGGTCACCACGCGGACCGGCCTCGGGCGCTTTACGTTTCCGCCCAGCGCGCAGGCGAATCTGCTGTTGAACGTCGCGTCCAATCAAGCCGGCGTCACGGCCGCCCACGTGCGCGTCGATTCGCCCACCCAGATTTCCGGCGACGCGTCGAGCGGCTTCTTCTGCGGCATGCCCGACCGCTACACGGTGTATTTCGTGGCCCGCTTCGATCGGCCGTTCGCATCGCACGGTACCTGGGAAAACGCGCGCGTATCGCCCGGCGGCGGCGCCGCGAGCGGTCCGGCCAGCGGTGCCTACGTCACGTTCGATACGACGCGCGATCCGCAAGTGCGCATGAAAATCGGCTTATCGTTCGTAAGCAGCGGCGGCGCCGCCAAAAACCTCGACGCCGAAAACCCCGGCTGGGATATCGACGCGGTCCGCGCCGCGGCCACCGCCGCCTGGAACGGCATGCTGTCGCGCGTCGACGCCACCGGCGGCACCCCGGCCGAGCGGCGCACGTTTTATACTGCGTTGTATCACGCGCTGCTGCATCCCAACGTCGTCAGCGACGTCGACGGCCGGTACGCCGGCTTCGATAACCGCGTGCATCGCGCGCAACGCGGCCGAACCGAATACGCCAACTATTCCGACTGGGATATTTACCGCACCGAGATCCCGCTGCTGGCATTGCTGGCTCCGACGCAGACTAGCGACATGATGCAGTCGCTCGTCGATGCCGACAAACAGGAAGGCTGGCTGCCGCGCTGGCCGCTGGTGAACGGCCCGACCAGCGTCATGGGCGGCGATTCGATCGATCCGGTCATCGCCGGCGCCTATGCGTTCGGCGCGCGTAATTTCGACGTGCATGCCGCGCTTGCGGGAATGGTCAAAGGCGCGTCGACGACGGCCGGCGCGCCCGCCCAGCGCTGGTACGTTCCGCGCTGGGAACTCAACGACGACTACCTGCGCCGCGGCTACGTCGTCAACACGCACACGACCTCGGTCGCGCCGGTGCCGAACGGTGCTTCCGAAACGCTCGAATACGCGCTCGACGATTTCTCGATCGCACGTTTCGCCCGCGCCGTCGGCGACCGTCGCGTCGCGCGCGCGTTCGCCCGGCGCGGTTCGAACTGGGCCACGCTGTTCGACCGTTCCTCGGGATGGATCGCGCCGCGCGACGCGGCCGGCGCGTTCATGCATACGGCGATCGGCGAAAACGGCCAGTCTGGATTTCAAGAGGGGAACGCCGCGCAGTACACGTGGATGGTGCCGCAGGATCTGCGCGACCTGATCGGGGGCATGGGCGGCCGCCCGGCCGCCGTCGCAAAACTCGACGCGTTCTTCACTCAGATCGATGCCGGTCAAGACAAACCGTACGCGTGGCTGGGCAACGAGCCGAGTCTGGGCGCGCCGTGGGTGTATCTGTCGGCCGGCGCGCCGTGGCGAACCCAAGCGATCGTGCGCCAAGCCATCACGACGCTGTATGCCGACGCGCCCGACGGCATCCCCGGCAACGACGACCTCGGAACGATGAGCGCCTGGTACGTGTGGAGCGCCATCGGACTGTATCCGGCCAATCCGGCAGTCCGCGGATTCGACGTCGGCAGCCCGCTATTTTCTCGCGTCGTCGTGCGCTCGCCGGACGGCCCGGTCATCGACGTCGAAGCGCCCAACGCCGGCACCAACGCGCCGTACGTGCGCGCGCTGCACGTCAACGGCACGCTCACGCAAAACACGTGGGTGGCGCTGCCCATGCACGCCGCGCTGAAGCTCGACTTCGATCTCGCCACGACCGCCGGCACCGCTTGGGGATCGGATCCCAACGACGCCCCGCCATCGTACGCAGCCGTCCCGGTGACGTTTCCGCCATCGAGCAGCGCGCGGCTGACGACGAACGCCGGCGTGAGTCTGGCCGTCACGGCGGGCGCCGGCGCCGCCGCCCAGTTTA
>DATCGB010000002.1:0-3733 GCA_036509155.1 Candidatus Tumulicola sp.
GATTCTCGTGCAGACGATCTTCGGGGTGCTGCGAACGATTCACGCGCGCGGCGCGACGATTCTCTTGGTCGAGCAGAACGCGCGCCAGGCGCTGCGCGTCGCGACCCGCGGATACGTCTTGGAAAACGGGGCGATTGCACGCGAGGCCCCGGCCGCCGACCTGCTCGAAGACGCGGCCGTCGTCGCGGCGTATCTGGGCGGCGCGAGCTAGGAGCCCAGCCTTAGGCCCCTACGTGCGTAGGACGTTCCAGACTTGGGCTAGCGACGGGGGGCGGCCGTAGAGCAGCATGCCGACGCGATAGAGCTTGCCGGCGATCGTCGCCACAAAATAGACGGTGGCGAAGTTGATCGCGAAGCCTAACGCGATCTGCCAGATCGGTACCTGACTCATCGCGATGCGCGCGAACAGCACGAACGGCGAGAGCAGCGGGACGAACGAAGCGCCCACGGCCCAGTTCGTATCCGGCATTTGGAGGGCCGACATCGATATCAGCAAGCCCGCAATAATCGGCAAGACGATCGGCAGCGAGACGCTGCCGAGGTCTTCGGTGCGGTTGATCAGCGAGCCGACGGCGGCGAAGAGCAGCGCGTACTGTAATAGGCCAAGGACGAACAGCACGATGAACGCGATCGCCTCCATGGCCGACACCGAACCGCCGAGCAACCCGCTAAAATCGGGCACCGCACTGGCCGGCCCGGAGTGCGCCCCGCCGCTGCCGAAGATCACGCCCGCAACGATCCAGCACACCATTTGAATCAGGCCGGCCGCGACCGCCGCCGCGATCTTTCCGTAGAGAAGCGGAATGGGCGACATCGACGCAACGAGCAGTTCCGCGATGCGGCTGGTCTTTTCTTCCACGACCGACGCCATCAATAGCTGGCCGTTTATCAGGATCAGCATGTAGAGAACCAATAGGAGCAAGTAGCTCACGCCCCAGGCGTTCGTCGCGTCGCGGCTGGACGAGAATCTCGACGACAAGGCGTGAACGGTGTACGGGACGCGCAGCAGATCGTGCACGCGTTGACGCGGGAGCGACGTCGCCACGGCGATGTTGAGCGAGGTGAGTTCGGCCGCGATCGAATCGGCGGTCGAACTCCTGGAACCGCTCGCATAGAAATCGAACCGCATGCCGCCATGCGGACCGCGTTGGAGCGTCACCCACGACGCGGCGCCGTGCGCCTTCAAATCGGTGAGTTCCGGCGCGCGCGACCCGGACTCGACCGCCGCGACCGTAAAGTCGCGCGCGAGCAGCGGTTTGGCGCGTTCGACGAGCGCGCGGTCGCCAGCCAGCACGATCGACGATCCGCCCGCGGCGAACGAACTCGCCAACAGGGTCGGCAGCTTCGTGAACGCGAGAACGCCGAGAACGCCGAGCAAAATGCCGATCTGGAACGGGCGCGATCGAACGCGCCGGCCGAACTCGGCGGAAAAGACGGTAAGAACGTCGCCGATCATGCGGCGTCGATCGCGCGGAGGTAAATATCTTGAAGCGACGGTTCGACCGCTTCGAACGTCGTCACGGCATCGGCGTCGACCAACGACCGTAAGATGTGGGGCAGGGCGGTGGCGGCCGGGATTTCGTAGTCGGCGCGTCCGTCGGCCGATCCGACGAATCGAACGCCGTCGATCCGGTCGAGCACGCCGCGCACCGCCGGGCTGTCGGGCGCGACGCGTAACACGCGTGTTGGCCACGCCGCTCGCAACTCTGCCAGCGTTCCCGATTGGCGGTTTTTACCCGCCACGATGATGGCGAAGCGATCGCAGAGATCTTCGAGCTGCCACATCTGATGGGACGACAGTACGAGGGTCGTGCCGTTGGCGCGCAGGCCGTCGAGGATTTCCAACAGGTTTTGTGCGTTGACGGGGTCGAGCCCGGCGAAGGGCTCGTCGAGAATCAAGAGCTCGGGGCGATGCAGGGCCGCGCAGGCGACCTGGACTTTTTGCTGGTTCCCTTTGGACAGCTCGGCGCACGGCCGATCCGCATAGTCTGCCAGACCCAGACGTTCGATCCACAGGTTGGTCTGCCCGGCGACGTCGCGCCCGGTCAAACCATGCAGCCGTCCGAAAAAAGCGATCTGATGCCGGACCTTCATTTTACCGTACAGCCCGCGCTCTTCGGGAAGATATCCAAAGCGGCGCCGCATGGTACCGTCGACGCGCTTGCCGTTCCAAGATATCGTGCCGCCGTCGGGCGTCAGTATCCCCAGCGTCATCCGCATAGTCGTCGTCTTGCCGGCTCCGTTGGGCCCGATGAGTCCGAACGTCGAGCCGTCCGGAATTTCGAACGAAACGTCCGAGACGGCGCGAACCGACCCGAATTCTTTATGGATCCTATCGACCGCGAGCATGAAGGCTAGGCGGCGATCTCCGCGCGGCCGTACACGAAGCGGCCGCCCACCATCGTCCCCGCGATCGCGTAGTCTTGATCCCAGAACGAGAGGTCGGCGCGCATGCCGCGTGCGATGCGGCCCATGTCGCCGTCGTGATGGATGAGCTTGGCCGGAGCGTAGGTCGCAGCCACGATCGCCTGCGCGAACGGGATTTGCGCGTACGACATGTAGTTGCGCACCGCCTGATCGATGCGCAGCGCGCTGCCGGCGATGGTTCCGTCCGAAGAACGCATGACGCCGCCGTCTATATGGTAACCGGAATCCGCGGCCGGCATATTGTCGGTCGCAAGAACCACCCGATCGCCCAGCGTGCGATGGAGCAGGTCGACCATCACCGGCGAGACGTGAAATCCGTCGCAGATGAGCTGCACCAGCGTGCGACGATCTTGAACGAACGCCGCGAGAATCGACGGATCCCGATGATCCAGCGGCGGCATGCCGTTAAAGGCGTGGGTGAGCGAACGAAAACCCAAACCGATTGCGAGCAGTCCCTCGCTGTAGCGCAACGCCGTGTGACCGGCCGAACAGACGACGCCGGCTTCCAGGAACGCGCGCATCGCGTCGCCCACGCCTTCGATCTCGGGGGCCATCGTCACGAGCAAACACGCGCCCTTGCAGGCGTCGATCATCTCGCGCGCGCGAGACGTGGTGGCCGTCAACAGCCACTCCGCGCGATGTACGCGGCGGAATTTGGGGTTGAGGAATGGCCCCTCAAAATGAATGCCCAGGCAGCGCGCGCCGCGGGGGTCGTCCTCTTCGAGCTGGTTGGCGGCTTCGACGATTTCCGAAGCGGCGTGCAGCATCGATTCAAATGGGGCGGTCATCACGCCGGCAACGAATCCGGTAGCGCCCATGCGCGCGTATTCCACGGCCGCCACCGGCACCGCGTAGCCTTGGTCGCGATTGAACAGGAAATCCCCAGCGCCATTCGTGTGGACGTCGATGAGTCCGGGGGCGATGTTACAGCCGGCCGGAAGCGGGTAGTCGGTTGGCCCGTCGGCCGGCAAAACTCCGGCGATGCGTCCGTCTTCGACGGCGACGCGTCCGAAGGTCGACGTTCCGTCGCCGACCGCGACGAAGGCGGGTCCTAGTACAGCCCGATTAGACGTTCTGGTATACTCCTTCGGCCTGCGGGAGCGTGGGAGCGTCCCCGCCGGACTCGAGCGTTCGACGTACCCGGGTTCAGCGCCCCTTGCCAAAAAGTCGGCCGAAAATTCCGGCCTTCGGCGCAGGTTTCGGCTCGGGCCGGTGCTCGGGCACCCCGACCTTCGCGCGCCGTTCGAGGCGAGCCATGTGCGCTTCGGCGTGCGACTCGAGCGTCGAGCGCAGCGCTTGCGTTTCG
>DATCGB010000003.1:0-2167 GCA_036509155.1 Candidatus Tumulicola sp.
TCGACGTCGGTGGGCCGTCCGCCCGCCACCAGCCAGTAACGCGGGTTTGCGTCGAACCGCTTGGCCATCGCCCGCATGAGGCTCGGCGGGTCGTGGGCGGGATCGAGCGTGATCGTCAGCAAACGGGCGGCAAGTTTTTGCCGGGCGATTTGTCCGGCCGCTTGCGAGAACTGCGCGTTGACGAGCGGGCAGGCGTCGGTGCAGTGGGCCGATACGAACGTCACGATCAGCGGGCGGCCGCGCAACGACTGCAACGTGAACGTACGCCCGGTTTGATCGATCAGCTGCGGCGTGCCGCCAACCGCACCCGCCGAAGCGGAGTGCGGGGCAGCAGCGACGAGGATTGCGGCAACCGCCGCAACCAAACGCGTCGACACGTTAGCGAACGAACTGCGGGCCGGGCGTTGCATGCGCCTTGACGAGAATGACGTCCTGCATGCCCTCGCTGTAGTGGAACGCGCAGCCGATCAGATAGATTCCCGCATTGGAGAGCTTGACGCTGACCGATTTTCCGGGACCGATGCTGCCGCTGGCGTAGCCTTTGCCGAGGATGCCGTTGCCCTGCGCTTGTACCGACAGCGAAGGATTGGTCGGGAACTTCGCCGGCGGCTTCTTGACTTTTCTCACCACGTCGAGCGTGTGGGGCACCGAATGCGACAGGTTCATAATCGTTATCGTCGTGCCGGGCGGAAAGGCGAGTACCTGCGCCGTGTTCGTTTGCGTGAAGCCGCCGACCAGGCCCCAAACGGGATCCTTTTTCGTGCCGACGCCTTCGGATGGGAGTTCTTCGCCGATCGTGTTCTTCGGAAGTTGGGCTTCGATCGTCATGCCCGTTCCTACGGGCGGAGTAAGGCCGGCGTTTGCCGGCGAGACGTTACTGCGGCCGCCGCATGCGGCCAACGCACAGACGATAGCCAACAACCCGATACCACCGTACTTCTGCATGAATAAATCTCCTAAACGAGCGCTAATGTGTATGAAAAAGTATCAGCTGCAAATGAAGAAAGTATTAACCGTAGCGCACGGTCCGCAAAACAAAAGCGGCGATCGCACGCGCGATCGCCGCTTTCGTTACGACGTATCCGACGTTTTTGAGAAGCTCGGCTGCTCTTAGTAGCCCGATGGGGTCGGATGGCTGCTCGGGCTAGAACTCGGACGCGGCGTATCTTTTGGCGGCGGCGTCGCTTGTTGTCCCGGTTTGGCTTTCTTGCCGACCACGAGCACGTCGCGCATCCCTTCGTCGTAGTGGAACGCGCAGCCGATCAAGTAGATGCCGGGACTCGACAGCGTGACCGTTACCGACTTGCCCGGTTCGATGATTCCGCTGGCATAACCGGCCGCCAGCACGCCGTGTCCCTGCGCGTCGGTTTTAAGTTTCGGATTTTTTGGGAACTTGGCGGGACGCTGAGTGATCTTTTCGACGACGTCGAGCGTGTGCGGAATCTTGTTGGACAAATTCCGAATCGTGATCTTGGTTCCGGGCGGGAATCCGAGGGCTTGCGAATACTTCGTTTGGGTATAGCCGCCGAGGGTGGCTTTCCAGAACGACGACGCAACGGTTCCCAAACCGGCACTCGGCAGTTCTTCGCCGATCGTGCGTGCGGGAACGTTCGACGTGATCATCAGATCGGAATCGACGGCCGGGAGCGTCATCCCACCGCCGCCGGGCATGAAGTTTCCACCACTCCCGTGACTGCTGCAGGCAACCAAAATGCCGCCGATGAGAACCGCCGAAAACACCGCGGGTTTTTTGAACATAGGACCTCCTCCGATCTTGACGGCCCAAGCGTAGCCGCACGAGATGAAGAAAGCTTAAATCGTGATCGAATCGCGCATCGCGGCGGCAATGTTCGCTAGCGCAGGGTCGGCGGCGGCGTCGCGCGTGGCTCGAGCAAAGGCGTCGCGAGCTTCGCGCCGGCGGCCTTCCTTCAAGAGCACGGCGCCCAGTGCGAACGCGGCCCGGGCATAGGTCGGGGCCAGCGCGAGCGCGCTTCGGAGTTCGCGTTCGGCCGCGTCGTCGCGTCCGAGACGCTCTTCGGCTAAGGCCAGGTTGTAGTGGGCGACGGCGTACGACGGATTCTGATGAAGAAGTTTCCCGAAATCGGCGCGCGCGGTGGCGGCATCGCCGGCCTTGAGCGCGACGATGCCGCGCGAGTAGAGCGCGCGA
>DATCGB010000004.1:0-12471 GCA_036509155.1 Candidatus Tumulicola sp.
CGGCGGCCGCCGGAATCGCGTCGACGGCAGTGTGCGGATACGCGCCGTGGCCGCCCTTCCCGCGAATCGTGAGATACAGTTCGTCGGCCGACGCGTTGACCGGTCCCGGCGTGATGCCGATCGCCCCCGGCTCGAGTCGCGTGTCGACGTGCAGCATCGCGATCGCCTCGACGCGCGGGTTGTCGAGCGCGCCTTGTGCGATCATCGGTTCGGCCCCGCCCGGGCCTTCTTCGGCCGGTTGAAAGATTAGCACGACGCTGCCCGCGAGCGTCGCGAGCGAACCGGAAAGCGCGCGCGCCGCTCCCAATAGCATCGCGGTATGGGCGTCGTGTCCGCACGCATGCATCTTGCCGTCGATCTCCGACGCGAAGGCCAAACCGGTGCGTTCGGCGATCGGCAACGCGTCCATGTCGGCGCGCAGCGCCGTTACGCGCCCCGGCTTGGCGCCCCGCAGGATCCCGACGACGCCGGTGGTCGCGAGCCGGCGGTGCTCGATTCCCAACGCGTCGAGTTCGCGCTCGATCAGTGCCGCCGTCTCGTGTTCTTCGAAGCCCAGCTCGGGCCGGCGATGGATCGTCCGGCGCAGCTCGACGACCCGCGCGAGCAGGGACTCCTGAGGTTCGGCGGCCATTGCGCCAGGTTTAGTCGGCGGTACCGGCGTTCCCGCCCGCGAATAGCTCGGATCGACGATGATACCGCCCGACCTCGCCTTCGCCATTCTGATCAACCGTACGAGCGACTACTATCAGGCTCATCCGCCGACGTATATGACCTACACCGAGCGCACCCACGTCACGGCTCCCTCGCTTGGCCGCGCTCAGGACGTCAACCGGTCGATCGCGGTGCGGGTGGCCGACAACTTCGCGGTCATGCAGGATCTGCCCAACGGCGGCCACCGCACGGGTCAAGCGTTCCCAATCGTCGCTTACTTCGATCCGCTTTCCGCATTTCAGTTTAGCTACTTCGCGAACCTCAAGCGCGTCGATATCATGCTGGAACGCGGGCAACCGCTGGTCCTCGCGACGCCCGAACCCGACCCGAGCGTGAACGTCGTGGTTCCGTATAATAGCTTTTGGAACTCGCGCTACGCGCCCGACTCGTCGGCAACGGCGCTTCATTTGCTAATCGACCCGACGCCGCGCGTAAAGGGTTTTTATCCCAGCGAAGTCGTCGAGGACCCGCAGACGCATTTACCCTCCCACATCGAGATGCGCGTAACCGGCGGTGCCGACGAAAGCATCTCACTCGATTATAAAGTCATCGACGGACACTGGGTCATCACCCACGGCACGTTCAGCGCAACCGAACACGCGGTGATTCTCACCTTCAAAGTGGTGGCCGACGTCACGTTCAGCGACATCGCCTTTCCGGTCGAGCCGCCCGACCCTCGTCTGGCCGGCAGTCCGGCGCCGCCGGCGAGCCCGCCGGCAGCTTCTGCCCCGCCGAAGCGGCAATGAGGAAAGGCCCGGAACGTACCGGGCCTTCGCAACAGTGGCGGAGAGGGAGAGATTCGAACTCTCGGAACGCTCATCACGTTCGCCCGCTTTCGAGGCGGGTGCCTTCAACCACTCGACCACCTCTCCGAGTTGGCGACCGGCCTTATTACGTCGCCGCGGGTTCGATGCCTTCCGTCTCGCGCGTCTCGCGTTTCTCGCGGAAAAACTCGCGCAGCTGCGCCGCGGTTTCCAGTTGCAGGACGCCGGCCGAGACTTCGACGCGGTGATTGGTTGCGGCCGAGCGCAGCACGTCGAACGCGCCGCCGTCGGCGCCGCCCTTGGGGTCGTTGGCGCCGTAAACCAGCCGCTTGATGCGCGCCGCGATCATCGCTCCCGCGCACATGACACACGGCTCCTTGGTCACGTATAGCGTTGCATCCCCCAGCCGCCACACCCCCAGACGGCGCGCCGCTTCCCGCAGCGCCAGCACTTCGGCGTGGGCGGTCGGGTCCGGACGCGTTTCCTTTTCATTGCGCGCTTCGACGACGAGATCGCCGCTGACCAAAACGGCACCGACCGGAACGTCGCCGCAGCGGCCCGCCGCCTGCGCGAGATCCAGCGCGCGGCGCATGTGGCGTTCGTCGTCAGTCATCGGCCTATGTCGGTATAAAGTTGGTGCGCCCGGAGGGATTCGAACCCCCGATCCCAGCCTTCGGAGGGCTGTGCGTTATCCAGCTACGCTACGGGCGCCCGCGACTACGTGCGAGGTCCTTCGGGCGCCGGGCCGGCGCTCGGAATGTGTTTAAAGAGATCGAGTTTATGATCGACGAGGGTGCGATAGAACTTGCGCACGCAGTCGGGATGCCCGAAGAAATACGTGCGTGCGTAGGCCAGATCGTCGCCGGAGCTGTCCGGAACGTAGTGCGAGATCTCGATCTCCTCCATTTGCACCCGGTCGACCGGATGGGGACAGAAATCGCACGGAATGGTCGACATGTCGGATTATCACCTCGGGGAAAGGGCATCGGCCGCCTTCTTCGGCGGCCGACCCCATTTGAACTTGACTCGGGGGTGATTTGAACACCCGACCAAGGGCTTATGAGTCCCCTGCTCTACCGCTGAGCTACCGAGCCTCGCGCCTCCTAGGGTCATTTCGACACCGTACTCTATCAGAACCCTTGCCCTGGTGCAAGCGTCGCCGGCGAGCGATCGAGGGGCGGCGACGCCCGTTTACGCAGGTCTAAGCCGGAAAGCGCTCGCTTTGATGCGAGATGCTTGTCTGGCTGATTCCTCACAAGGTTCCGGCGCACGACTTCGTTATCGCGTTCGCGCGGATGAAATGAATTGAAGAGACCTCGTCGATTGCGACGAGGTCTTTTCAACAACTGCGGTCGGAGGGACTCGAACCCCCAGCCTACAAGTTCGTAGCCTGTTGCTCTATCCAATTGAGCTACGACCGCGCGCCCGCTCGGGTAGATCCCGCGCGCGACTTCCCGATTACGGTGGGTCGAGAGTAATCCCTTCGGAGAGAGAGGGATTCGAACCCTCGATACGACTTTACATCGTATAACGGTTTAGCAAACCGCCGCCTTCAGCCGCTCGGCCATCTCTCCCGCGGGACGCCGACGACTATACCACGGGACCGCCGTCTCTCCCTCGGAGTTCTGCCGCATCCTGCTAGGGATTCGGCGGCGCGGTGGGACCGCTCAGGGGCGGCTCCTGCACGAACTCGGCTCGGACCCTGGGCGTCGTCCGCTTGGCCCGCGCAAATAGTGCGTCGACGCCCAAGAAACGGCCGGTCGGCAATACCAGACTGATCGCCGAGAGCACCAAAAGAGCAAAATTCAGACTCTGCAGCGTCGTCGTCGAAAGTACGTGTCCGTACGCGAAGATGTAGTTGAGCGTCAGCACTATGCCGACCAAACCGCCCAGCCGCGTGAGGGCGCCGAGAACCAGCGCGACGCCCACCAAAACTTCACCGGCGCGCACCAGTTCGGCGAACAGCCCGATGTTCGGCTGCACGACGGTGGCGAGAAAGGTGTGATAGGCTCCGGGCGGCGTCTGCAGACCCCGGGCGATATAGGCGCTCATGACGCCGTTGGGCGGCAAGAAAGCCGCGCTCTGAATGAACTTTGGAACCCCGTGCGCGAGCCATATCAGCCCGGTTAGGACGCGCACGATGGCGAGCCAGGCGGCGTATCTCGTCGCGGAGGGTAACGGTTTCATGCTACGACCTCTTTTCGCATCGCCGCGAAACGTGCAATCATCGACGCGGCTTCACCTGCCGCATTCGGGCGCGCCAGGCGTTTGGCTGCGGCCGCCATCTTCGCCCGCCGTCCCGCGTCGGTGAGCACGCCGGTCAACACGCCGGGAAGGTCGTCGATGCTTCGCACGCGCAGCGCGGCTCCCGCGTCGCTAAGGACGCGGGCGTTACGTTCTTCCTGGCCGGGGAGCGGTTTGCACAAAACCATCGGCACGCCCGCCACGAGCGCCTCCGCCGCGCTCAGACCGCCCGGCTTGGTGACGAACGCATCGGCGGCATGCATGTAGTCGTAAACGTTGTCGATGAATCTCAGCGCGCGAACGGGATAGCTGATGCTCTCGGCGGTCGCTAAAACGCGCCGTTCGCTGCGCGCGTTTCGGCCCGCGATCACGACCGCCGCCAGCGGAACCGGCAGCGACTCGAGGGAGCGCATCATCCGTTCCAAAGGGCCGATCCCCAGACCCCCGCCCATCATCAGTACGACGTGCCGGTCGCGCGGCAAGTGCAGCCGCTCGCGCAGCGCCGCGCGCGATTCGCCGCGCGCAACGAACTCCGGGCGAACCGGGATCCCGCTGGCCACCACGCGGCCGGAATCGATCCCGCGCGCGACCATCACGTCGCGGACCGCTTCGGTCGCGACCACATAGGCGTCGATGATCGGGTGAATCCAGAATGCGTGCACCGCAAAATCGGTGACGATGCCGACGACCGGCGGCGCGCCGGCGAAAAGCCGTTTGTATTCGGCCATCGCGCCACACGCGAAGGCGTGCGTACACACGACGACGTCGGGGCGTTCGCGTTCGATCAGCGGCCGGAGATTTCCGGCGGTGAACTGGTGAGCCCAGGTTCGAAACGGGCCGACTTCGGTGGCGCGCTCGGCCCGGCTGTAAATATAGCGGTACATTTGCGGGATGGTCTTGACCATTTGCAGGTATCCGTCGGAAACCACTCGCGAAACGACGAGCGCGGCATACTTATACGAATCCACAACGTGAGTTCGGACGTCCGGGTCGATCCGCCGCAAGCCCGCACACACGGCGTTGGCGGCCGAAAGGTGGCCGACGCCGACGCTCGCTGAGAGAAACAGAATGCGGATTAGGCTTTCTCGCCGCCGTCGTCGCCGGCTTCTTCGGCAAACGCGAGAAATTCTTCGATGATTTCCTGAGCCAGCTCGTCGTTGTCGAGCAAATCGCCTTGCAGGTCGGTTACGATGAACTGACCCTCCTCGTCGTTGCCTTCGCCTTGCGCCGGCTCTTCGTACATCAGGACGGCGTACGACGTGCCGGACTCGGGGTCTTCGAGAATGCCGACGACTTCAAAGGGAAGCTGCTCCCCGTCTTTCGTCTCGATGTACAGAACCTCGCTGAGTTCCAGCGGCTCGCCCGGGGCTTCACCGTTCGAGGACGGCATCGTTCGTGCTCCTTTATCGACGCGGTCGGCAGCTACTGTAAACACCGGGCGACGTTGGCCTGATGCGCGCCGAGCGTCTTGGCAAAGACGTGCCGGCCGTTTCCGCAGTAGACGTAGTACAGATAATCCGTCTTCGACGGATGGAGGGCGGCTTCCACCGAAGGGCGCCCCGGGTTGGCGATCGGCGTCGGCGGCAAGCCGGCGTGGGTGTAGGTGTTGAATGGCGAGTCGATCTTGAGGTCGGCGAAGGACAGTGCGCTCTTGTGACGTGGCAGCGCGTACTCGATGGTTGCATCCACTTCCAAGGGCATTCCCAGTCGCAGGCGATTGTAAATCACGCCCGCGATCAGCGGCCGGTCGGCGTCGATCTTCGCCTCGCGCTCGACCAGCGATGCGACCGCGATCGCCTGGGGAACCGTCACGTGCAGCCGGCGCGCCTGGGCCGCCGCATCCCGCGGCAGCTGACGAAAGAACTCGGCGGTGAGCTGCCCTTGCGCCTGTTGGGGGGAGGCGCCCAGCGGAATCAGGTAGGTGCTCGGGAACAGAAAACCTTCGAGATTTTTCGTCCGCGTACCGTCGACCACGATCGTGTCGTGCATAAACGCTCGCTCGAAATTCGCGGCCGCCCCGATGCCGCTTTGATCCAACCGCTGCGCGATTTGCCGGTTGGTGAATCCTTCCGGAATCACAATCCATACGGCGACTTGCGCTCCGCCGCTGACGAGCGCTCGCAGCACGTCGTCCTTCGATTGATGCGCCGCAAAGCGGTATTCGCCCGCCCGCACGTCGGCTTCCTGACCGCGTAGTCGTGCGAGCAGCCGGAACGCCAGCACGTTATCGATCACGCCGCCGGCCGCCAACTGGCGCGCGACCTCCGCAAAGGTCGAGCCTTGGCGGACCACGATGTGGGTTTCCGATGCGGGTGACGATCGGTCGCGATAGGCGGCGTACCAAAACCAGCCGCCGGCGGCAATCGCGGCCAGCAGCGTGACGGCCGCGAGGCTGCCGACGATTTTCACGACGGTTTTCATGGCGAACGTTCGGCGTTACGCCGGCGGTGAAGAAATGACTCGAGGATTAGCGCCGCCGCCATCTTGTCGACGACCGCTTTGCGCCGCTTGCGCGACACGTCGGCGGCGATTAAGGTCTTCGTCGCTTGCGCCGTGGTCAGGCGCTCGTCGACCCGATGCACGGTCCCGTGAAAGACGCGCCGCAGCCGGTCGACGAAGGCATCCATTTTCTGCGCGGCGATACCCCGTTCGCCCGACAGCGACACGGGATCCCCGATCACCAGGTCGGCGGCTTGATAGGAGTCGACGAGTTCGGCGATCCGTGCGAGGTCGGCATCGATGTTCGTCCGCTCGATCGTTCCGACCGGCATCGCAAACGTGCCGCCCGGGTCCGCTACGGCCACGCCGATACGTTTCGAGCCGACGTCGAGAGCGATGATAGGCACGCTCAGCCTGTTACGAACTCCGACAGATGCGCTCCCGCCTTGGGACGCCGTCCCAGATGGTGGGCCAGCAGGTCCTCGATGGCGGCAGCGACCCGAGGCGTCGCGCGCACCGCCGGTGCGGTGCCGCGTTTGGCGGTACCGACCGCGCGGAAATTCTCGCGGTCGCGCGCGTCGAACTCGGGTAAGTCGCGCCAGCGCTCGCGACAGGCATCGTCGATCGGACCGCCCGCCTGCGCGTCCAACCAGGCGGCGCCGGATCCGAGCCCCCGGCCGCAGCGAACGCAGGCGTCCCAGGGCGGCGCCAGCCCCAACACGTCGAGTAGCCGCAGCGAAAATCGAGGAAGCAGCGCGCGCGGCTGGGCCGATCGCTCGACGGCTTCGATCATCCCGGTCAAGAGCGTGTAGGCGTCGGGCAAAGCCAGATCCGGCTCGCAAAAAGCGTCGATCAGTTCGGCCACTACCGAAGCCACCGCGTAGCGCTCCGGCTCGACCAGCCGCGACCACGGCGCGTGCAGGATATCGGCCGAAACGATGACGTCGAGCGATCGTCCGCGATGCATTCCCAACTCGCACTCGTTGCCGAACTCGAGACGCCCCGAAAGCTGGCTCTTGGGCCGCCGTACTCCCTTGGCGACGGCGTCAAGTTTGCCGCGCGCGCTGGTGAACAGCGTGAAGATGCGGTCGGCCTCACCCAGCGGCCGCCCGCGCAGCACGACGCCGCGCGTCTTATAGGTGCGGGCTGGCTGGGTCAACGACGGGCGCCTGCTCTTGCGGCTGCGGGATGGCGCCGTTGGTGTAGATGCGCACCGCAAGAATTCTGCGGCCGCGAGTGCGCTCCACGCGCAGGCGCGTGTGCGCGTCGGCTTCGACTTCCTCGCCTTCGGAGGGAAGGCGCCCGAACAGCCCAACCGTATAACCGCCGATCGTCTCGAAATCTTCGGTCGGAATCTTGGTCCCCAGCCGCGCGTTCACGTCTTCGATGTTGGTGCCGGCATCGACGATGGCTTCGCTTGCGGAAATTTCGCGAATCGGTTCCTGCTCGTCTTCGTCGTGCTCGTCGCGAATTTCACCGACGATTTCTTCGAGTAAATCTTCCATCGTTACCAAGCCGGCCGTGCCGCCGTATTCGTCGACGACGATCGCCATCGAAAACTTGCCGCGTTGCATTTCGCGCAGTAGCTCGGCGATCTTCTTGGTTTCGGGAACGTGCACCGCCGGACGCATCAGCGTACCCAGCGCCGTGTGCGCCAGCGATCCGTTGGCCAGCGCGACCAAGAGTTCGCGATCGTGGACGATTCCTACGATATCGTCTTTCGATTCCTGATACACCGGCAGTTTCGAGTAGCCTTCGGCGATGACGACGTCCAGCACTCGGCGCGGCGAATCGTCGATCGACACGGCCACCATGCCGGGACGCGGCTTCATCACTTCGCGCACGATCGTATCGCCGAACTCCATGACCGAATGGATCAGTTCCCGTTCTTCTTCTTCGATCACGCGTTGTTCGGCACCGACGTTGACGATCGTGCGAATGTCTTCCTCGGTAACGTAGATTTGCTTCCCGTGCCGGATGCCGAAGGGCTTCAAGAGCAACTCCGTAACGAAGAGAAACGTCTTCGCGATCGGGGTAAGGCCGTAGGCGGCGATCTGCATCGGGACGGCCAGCCGCAAGGCCCATCGCTCGTTGTCCGACGTTGCGACCATCTTCGGAATGATCTCGCCGAACAGCAGCATCACGACCGTCATAAATATCGTCGACAGCAGCGCGGCCGCCGGCAACCCCATCTCGATCGCGATGTACGTGGCGAGCGACTGCGACGCCAGCAATACGATCGTGTTCCCCACCAAAATCGACGTGAGATAGCGATTCTTGTCGTCGACCAGCCCGAGTACCAGCGAGCCCTTGACGCGCTGCTCGGCAATGGTGCGGGCGCGCAGCCGCGAGATCGATATGAGGGCGGCTTCCGAGGCGGCGAAAAAGGCAGCCAGGAGCACCAGCAGCGCTAAAGCGGCGAGGTGAAACCAAAAGACATCGGGACTACTTCGGTGAGGGTCGGTGTTCAAGTCGGCGCCATTATAACACAACGTGGGGACGGACCAGCACGTAGATCGCCAAGGCGACCACCGTACCGAGAACGGCTCCCCAAAGGACTTCAAAGGCGGTGTGAATGCGCGCCTCGACCCGGCTCTGCGCGACGAGAAATGCCACAAAATACGCCAGAATCGCCCCCAACGGCTTCTGATAGAAGAACGCCAGCATGGTCGCGGCGGCGAACGCGATCGCGGCATGGCCGGAGACTGCGCCCCCTTGCAGCGGCGAGCCGCGGCCGGCCAAGGCCTTGGCAAAAATCGTTACGATGCCGACGACCGCGAGCACGATCAGCGCGAGGTTGGCGGGCACCTGCTGCACCGCTTCGAACACCCGCTCGCCGCCGCTGAGGATGCCTTGATAAAAGATCAAATACCCAGCGATTACCGACCCGATCGCGGCGATCAATACGGCGCCGGCGGCCGCGTCCTTGGCCGTCTTGGCCAACGGATGGTGCGCGACGGTCAGCAGATCGACGATCGCCTCGACGGCGGTATTGACCAGCTCCAGGCTCAAAACCAACGCGACCAGGATGACGGTCGCGATGACGTAGGCCCGCTCTAGCCGCAAGACGAGCGTGGCCAGCAGCACCAGCGCCGCGATGACGAAGTGAACGCGCATGTTGGGCTGCGTCCGCGTCGCGTACATGATGCCTTCGAAGGCGTGATGGAACGAGCGCCAAAACTTGCTCTGCGCGATCGGAACGTAGTGCGGCACCTGCCTTGGGCGGTCGTCGTCGGGGTGGCGCATCAGCGCGTCGCCTCATAGGGCCATCGCAGGGCGATCGCATCGGCCAGGCGACGTTCTTCGCGCTCCATCGTGCGGCGTTCGCCGGCGCGCGTGTGGTCGTGTCCGAGCACGTGCAGGACGCCGTGAATCAGCAGCCGGTAGAGTTCGTCTTGCAGGGGCGCGTCGTAGTCGGCGGCTTGCCGCAGGGCGGTGGGGACCGAAATGACCACGTCGCCGAGCAGGCGTTCCGGCACCGGCGCGACGTTACGGCGCCGCGTGCGGCCAACGTCCATTGGAAAACTCAGCACGTCGGTCGCTCGGTCTTTTCCGCGATGTTCCAAATTCATCGTGCGAATGGCGTCGTCGCCGACCAGCGTCACCGACAGCGACGCGTCGTCCTCACCCACGGCCGCGAGCAGCCGCCTCGCGGTCGCGACCAGCGCCCGCCCGTTCACACCGCTCTTGCGCACGGCGTTGCGGTAGTGAATCATTCGGATGCGCGTGCGGCCGGTTCGGTGCGCGCGTAGGCGCGAATGATTCGCGCCACAAGGGGATGCCGGACGACGTCGGTCTCGTCGAGTTCGACCACGCCGACGTCGTCGACGGCCGCCAGCCGAGTCGCCGCATCGCGCAGGCCGCTGCGGTTGCCGAACGGCAGGTCGATCTGCGTGGCATCTCCGGTGACGACCATCTTGGAAGCCGCTCCCAGTCGCGTGAGAAACATCTTGAGCTGATCGCTGGTCGCGTTCTGCGCTTCGTCCAGGATCACGAACGCGTCCGAGAGCGTGCGACCGCGCATGTAGGCCAGCGGCGCGACTTCAAGCGTACCCCGATCGATGTAGCGATTGACCACGCCCTCGTCGAGCAGCTCGTTGAGAGCGTCGAACAGCGGACGCATGTACGGATCGACCTTCTCGCGCAGATCGCCCGGCAGGAAGCCGAGGTTTTCGCCCGCTTCAACCGCCGGCCGGGAGAGAATCACCCGCGAAACGTCACGGTTCTTCAGCGCCCGGACCGCCATGACGACCGATAGGTACGTCTTTCCCGTTCCGGCCGGCCCGATGCCGACGGTCAGGGTGTGCCGGTCGATCGAGCGCACAAAGGCGCGTTGACCGGCCGTCCGCGGCCGGACCTCGGCGCCCCGCTGGGTCCGCAGCAGCGTTTTGGGAAGGGCTTTGTCGCCGTCGGTTCCACGAGCGTCGGAAAGCGCCAGCGCAACGTCGTCGGGGGTGATGTGGGCCCCGCCGACCGCGGCGTCGAGTATCCGCCGGATGACGTCTTCGGCGCGCTGGACGTCGGCGTCCGCGCCCGCCAGGACCAGCCGGTCGCCGTCCGCGCGAACGCGGACCTCTAAAGTCGACTCGATCGCCGAAAGATTTCGATCGTACTCGCCAAAGAGACGCACGCGGTCGGACAGATCGTGAAGGTCGACGGATCGTTCTACGCTCAACGCCCCACTATTCGTCGCGCAAGGCGAGAGGCTTTCCTAGCACCTCCGCCGCGACGACGGCCCGGACCAGCGAGCGGCGACCGGCAAACTGGCGCGCCGGCGACGAGCGCTTGCGCGCTGCCGGGTCGTGCGCCGCGAAGGGGTCTCCGGCTGGCTCCGGGACGGGCGTTTGGCGTACCGCGGGCGGGCGGCGTTTGGGCAACGGCGCGGCTGCCGGCGGGGACACCGCGCGGACGGGCGCGGGCGCTGGGGGCGCGCCGAAAACGACCGCCGCGCGTTGCGCTTGGCGCTGCGGCGCGGCTTGCGGCTGGGGCCGGGCCGGCGCGCGGACCGCCCCTTTGCGCGCGTTGGAAACGATGCTCGAGACGACCCCGACGACGACGATGACGACCCACAGAATCAGGCCGATATCGTGCATGAGTTACTTCGGGGGAAGGCCGGTCGTCGAAGCCGGCGGCTGGGGCTGATCGCCGCCGTCGACCGTTCCGCCGATCGACGAGCGCATATCGGTATCGGCTTGGATGTTTTTGAGCCGGTAGTAGTCCATGACGCCCAGATGTCCGCTGCGGAACGCTTCGGCGATGGCTTGCGGAATCGAGGCTTCGGCCTCGACGACTCTGGCGCGCATGGCTTGCGTTTCGGCCTTTTGTTCCTGCTCGGCGGCCAACGCGGCGTATTGGCGTTCGGCGGCCTTCGCTTGCGCGATTTTCCGATCGGCTTCCGCCT
The DNA here is from genome assembly GCA_036509155.1 of Candidatus Tumulicola sp. Classification (GTDB taxonomy): domain Bacteria; phylum Vulcanimicrobiota; class Vulcanimicrobiia; order Vulcanimicrobiales; family Vulcanimicrobiaceae; genus Tumulicola. The sequence goes on from DATCGB010000004.1 coordinate 11,560, forward strand.
GACTGGTCTGCAGTTCCGCACCGATGTTCTTGCCGACGTCGACGTCGGCGATGTCGATCGAAACGATTTCGAAGGCCGTACCCGCATCCAGACCTTTGGCCAGAACGGCCTTGCTGATCCGATCGGGATACTCCAGCACTTCTTTGTGATCGACGGCCGCGCCGACCGCCGAGACGACGCCTTCGCCGACGCGCGCCACGATCGTCGGTTCGCCGGCTCCGCCGACGTACCGGTCGAGGTCGCTGCGCACCGTGATGCGTGCCTTGACGTTGAGCTGAATGCCGTTTTGCGCGACGCCCTGGAAAATCGGCGTCTCGATAACCTTTGGATTTACCGAGGTCTGCAACGCTTCCAGCACGTTACGGCCGGCGAGATCGATCGCGGCCGCGCGCTGCCATGCGAGCGGAATCTGGGCGCGCTGCGCGGCGATCATCGCCAGCGTAACGTTCTCGACGTTGCCGCCGGCCAAATAGTGCGACTGCATTTGATCGACGGAAAGATCCAGGCCGGCCTTGCGGGCGCGCACGTAGTTCGTCACGATGACGCTGGGCGGTATCCCGATCAACCGCATCCGCACGAGCGCGATGATGCCCAGCGGAACGCCGGCCGCAATCGTACGGATCCACAACCCGATCGGGAAGTAGTACAGAAACATGAAAAATAGGATGACCGCGACGACGATAATGATCGCCGCACTGACTGCAATCACGAAACGCTCCTCACTGATAGCTTGGGAGGCTGACGGCTTCGACGAATATCCGTGAGCCCTCGACGCGTACGACGCGAATCGGGGTTCCCTGCGGGATGAACTCGCCCTCCGTCAGCACGTCGACCCGACGTCCCTCGATCGCGGCGATGCCGGCCGGGCGAAGATACGATGCGGCCGTGCCGGTGAGACCGTGCAGGCTGGTG
>DATCGB010000005.1:0-2298 GCA_036509155.1 Candidatus Tumulicola sp.
CGCCGATGCCCACCAGGCCGCCCCACGTGCGGACGCCGACGAGCGGGCCGAGAGCCGCCTTGCGAAATAGCCACGGCAGCGCGTCCCCGCCCGAACCGGCATACTGATTGATGACCATCACCTTCGGTCCGTAAATCGCCAGCGGCGGATCGGTATACGTCTCGCCGTCGCGGCCTTTGATAACGCCGGTGGCTTTGCGGCTGAGCACGTCGATCACGTAGTCGGCGATTTGCCCGCCGTGGTTGTAACGCTCGTCCAAAATGATGCCTTGCTTGCCGACTTGCGCGAAGAAGTACCGGTTGAAGCTGGTGAATCCGCCGTACTCCGTGTCGGGAAGGTGTGCGTAGCCGAGGCGTCCACCGCTCAAACGATCGACCAGCCGGCGATTGTCTTCGATCCAGGCGAGATAGCGCAATCCGCGTTCGCTCGGAAGCGGCACCACGGTGACGTTGCGCGCGTTCGATCCGTTGGCGTTGGGGCCGACGGTAATCGTCGTCTGTTTGCCGGCCGTTTCTTGGAAGTTGGCGTACACTTCGCGATCGGCGCGCACCGGCTTACCGTTAACGGCGAGCAAGAAGTCGCCGACGTGAACGTCCACGCCGGGCTGAGTGAGCGGCGCCTGCAAATGCGGATTCCAATTTTCGCCGTTGTAGATCTTGGCGAAGCGGAAATGCCCGTCGACGACGGTGTAGTCGGCACCGAGCAGTCCGACCGAGACCGTCTTCACGTCGGGCGGCGGCCCGCTCACCCACAGGTGCCCGACCGAGAGATAGCCGATCATCTCCTGGGTCAAGTACGTGAAGTCGCTGCGTGACGCCAGCCCGGGTAGAAATGCCGCGAACCGCCGTTCGGCGGCGGCGATGTCGAGACCGTGATAGTGCGGATCGTAGAAGTAGTCGCGTTCGATGCGCCACGTCTCACGATACATTTGCGCCCACTCCTGATGCGGATCGACGTAGACCGAAAGCGCACTCGTGTCCAACTCGCCTTCGCCCGGCTTTACGGGCGAGGTGGTCGAAGCGATCGACCATCGGTCGGCGCCTTCCGGCCCGGGCTGCGCAAGCAGCATTTTCTTGCCGTCGAACGAGACGTAAAACGACTCGATGCCGGCGGCTAGCGGCATCGCTTTGCGCGACTCCATGTTGAAGACGAGGACCGTCGCCGTCGGCGGAACCGGGCTCACGCTCGCCAACGGCGCCAGCCCGAGCACGATCGTCCCCTTGCCGGCGGCCGCGAGCGCGACGTAGTTGCCTTCGCGAATCGGCAACGCCACGATGCGCTGGCCGATGCCCTCGAAATCGATCGCCGCGGAGACGGCGACGGCGGGCTTCGCGGATGCGGGTGCCGCTGGTTTGGGGGCGCTCTCCGGCTCGTCGGTGGTGACCGGTTCCTCATCGCTCTGCGGGGCCACGGGGGACGCCACGGTGCTCTGCAATACCGCCGCGTACACGCTGCTCGAGAGCGGACGCTCGTCGCTTTCCATGTCGAGCCCGTACCCGTTGAACCCGGCGTTCGTGCTCGATAAGAAGTAGAGATACTTCCCGGATTTATCGAACGCGGGATGCGACGAGTCGCTCATTCCATCGGTCACTTGGTGGGCGCGTCCGTCGCGCGTGTCGTAGACGAAAATTGCGTGCTGGAAATTCGGAATCTTGAGCGAGTACGCGACGTACCGGCTGTCGGGCGACCACACGGCGTCGAGGATGTTCGGGGCGAAGTCCTCGTAGCGCTGCTCCGCGAACTTTACCGCTCGAGGGTGGTCTTGGGCGACGTCGACGTAGTACAGTCCGAGGTGTTTGTCGGCATACGCAATTTTTTTGCTGTCGGGCGACCACGTCGGCGTGTAGTAAAACGACGGATACGGCGAGAGCGTAATCTCGCGTGCCGGTGCGATGCCTTTTTGATCTTTCAGGCGCAGCGTATACTCGCCCGAGGCGTCTGAAAAATAGGCGATCCACTTGCCGTTCGGCGACCACGCCGGGTCGCGTTCGGCCGTGCCGGGCGTGGCCGTCAGGTTGCGGCTGTCGCCGTGCTCCGCGGGTACGGTCAGGATATCGCCGTGCGCCTCGAAAACGGCGCGTACGCCGGTCGGCGAGATCGAGGCGTTCGCGATTTCTTTAGCGACGGGCTGCCAGTGCGGGCGGGCTTGCGCCATTTCGGCCGCGATCGCGATCGGGACGCGGCGGTCGCTGCCGGTTGCCGGATCGTAGAGATGGATCGCGTCGAGCTGCGAGTACACGATCGTACCGTTGTTGGCCGAGGCCGACGTGATGCTGAAACCGCGGCGATTCTCGACCA
>DATCGB010000006.1:0-15828 GCA_036509155.1 Candidatus Tumulicola sp.
TCCCGCTGTCGAGGAGCCGTGCCCTGGCGTGCGCCTTGAAAGGACGAGTCGTGATCCAACGCGTTTCTGGCAGCCTGTTGATCGTAGCCGCGGTTGCGGTGGTGTTCGGCGTTAGGGGTTCGGCCGTTGCGGCTGGGGCGCCGGCGGGAGCGACCGCCGTGCCGTCCGACGTTCGGGCGGTTTTCGATAAGCCGATCTATCGCAACTCGACGTGGGGGTTGCGGGTGCTCGACGGCAGTAAGGTGCTCGTCGATTTGAACCCCGAGCGCCCGTTTATGATTGGATCGGTGCGCAAGGTTTTCAGCGTCGGGCAACTGCTTAACGCGGTTGGCGGCGCGCATCGGTACAACACGCCGGTGTACCGCACGGGCAGCATCGATCGCGGGGTGTTGCATGGGAACCTAATCGTGGTCGCGTCGGGCGATCTTACGATGGGCGGCCGCACCAATCCCGACGGCAGCATCGCGGTGAGTAACTGGGACCACAACGAAGCCGACAGTCTCGGGAATGCTATTTTGACGAGCCCCGATCCGTTGGCTGGTTATCGCACGCTGGCGCGCGCCGTGCGCGCGGCCGGGATCACTCGGGTTGCCGGCAACGTGGTGATCGACGATCGGCTTTTTCAACCGTTTCGATTCAGGGGCCAGTTCGACGTGCGGCCGATCTTCGTTAACGACGACGTCGTCGACTTGTCGATGCGGCCGGGCGGTGTTCCCGGAACTCGCACCAACGTCGCGTGGCGTCCGCAGTCGGCCGCGCTGAAAATCGACAATCGGCTGCGGAACGGTGCGCCGAAGTCGGCGGATACGCTGGCGGTAAAGCCGGAGTTCCCCGCGTGCATCGGATCGCCGGGCTGCACGTCGACGATTGGGGGCAACCTGCCCAACGGCTTCGTTCCGCCGCTAACCGGAAAGCCGATGCTCGTGCGGACGGTGCGGATCGTGCAGCCTTCGAACTACGCTCGTACGGTGGTAATCGAGACGCTGGCAGCCGCCGGCGTTAAGGTGAATGCGCCTGCAGTGCAAGCCAATCCGATCGGCCTGCTGCCGCCCAAAGGTTCGTACCGGGCGGAGGATAAGGTCGCGCAGCTCACCGGCATGCCGTACTCGCTAGATGCGAAGCTGGTTTTGAAGATCAGCTACAATATCGGGGCGGATACGAGCTTGGTGCTCTTTGGGCTCACGCAGCACGTCAACTCGATGGACGCCGCGTTGCGCGTCGAACGGCAGAACCTGCGGTCGCACTACGGCATTGCGAGCAATCAATACCATTTCATCGACGGAAGCGGAGGCGGCGATACGACCGCCACCAACACTGCCGTGACGCGCATGCTCGCGACGTTGGCGAAGAGTCCGGCGGCGAAGGATTTTGTCGCTGCGCTTCCGGTCTTGGGCGTTGACGGGTCGCTGGCGTTCGTGAAGAAGTTCGAGTCCGATCCGACGTTGGCCGGTGCCGCCGGAAACGTCCGGGCCAAGACCGGGACGTTCGTCGGGGCGGCCCCGTCGGCGCCGTCGGGGATGATCTTGAAGGGACAAGCGTTTGGCGGTTACATCACGACCAAGCGCGGGCACCATCTGACGTACCAACTGGTGGTAAACAACGTTCCCATCAAAGCCATCGACGACATCACCGAAATCTTCCAAGACGAAGGCACGATTTCAGCGATCCTCTGGCGCGACTACTAGCGGGCGCGCCGAGAGCAAGGAAAGCAGCATGCGCTGGTTCGCGGGTCTGAGCGTCGTCGCGTCGCTGTTCGCGCTTTCAGGCGCCGCCGTTGCGCAACGTAACGCTTCGGCAGCCCAAGCTCTTTCGGGTCTCGAGGGCGAGTACTACGTCGCCGGTGAGCCGCGAACCGCGCACACGCTGGCGCAACGGATGCGCGCGTATCGCGTTCCCGGTGCGAGCATTGCCGTAATCGACGACTACCGCGTCGTCTGGACGTACGCCGCCGGCATGCGCGACGTGGCCGCCGACGCGCCGGTCACGACGACGACGTTGTTTCAAGCCGCCTCGATGAGCAAGCCGGTCGCCGCGGCCGCCATCCTGCGGTTGTTCGAGGCGAAGCATTTGAGCCTCGACGCCGACGTCAACGCGTTGCTGCGGTCGTGGCACGTTTCGATGCCCGCCGGCTCGAGGCAGTTCGTCACGATGCGTCGCTTGCTGAGCCACAGCGCCGGCGTCAACGTGCACGGCTTCGTCGGTTACGATCGTGACGCGCCCTTGCCCACCGTCGTGCAAATACTAAACGGCGCGCCGCCGGCGAACAGTCCGCCCATTCGGGTGACGGCCGTGCCCGGCAGCAAGACCGAATATTCGGGTGGCGGGACGACGATCGCGCAGCAAGTTGCCGCGGACGTCAGCGGCGAGCCGTTCGCGCCGTTCATGCAGCAGACGCTGTTAGGGCCGCTCGGCATGACGCGCAGCACCTTCGATCAACCGCTGCCCGAAGCGCTCTGGGCGCTGGCGGCGGACGGCTATTACGGCGACGGCAAGCCCGTGCATCGCGGCTGGCACGTCTACCCGACGATGGCCGCCGCCGGGTTGTGGACGACGCCGGCGGACCTCGCGAAGTTCGTCATCGCGATTCAGAACGCGATGCGCGGGCACGATCATCCGCCGATCGACGCCACGGTCGCGCGCGAAATGACGACGCGCGCCTCGCAGGGGTTCGGACTCGGCCCGGAAGTCGCCGCGGGATACTTTTCGCACAACGGTGCGAACGAAGGGTCTCAGGGAATTTTCATCGGGCTCGATACCGGCGGGCGAGGCGTCGTCGTGCTGACCAACTCGGAAAACGGGCTCGCGCTTGCGTACGAGGTCGTGCATTCGGTTGCGAAGGCGTACCATTGGCCCGTTCTGCAGCCGGAACCCAGGAAAGCGATTCGACTGACGCCTGCGATGATGCGCGACGTTGCGGGAACGTATGCAGCGAAGATCGACGGCGAAGGTGTCACGCTCGACGTGACGATCGGGCCGAGCGCGGGCGCGCCGGCGCTCTCGTTGCGGACCTCGCTCGAGAGCGTCGACAGACGGCTGTATGCGCAGGCGCCGCTGCGTTTCTTCACCCTCAGCGGCGGCTCGTTGGAGTTTTCGCGCGGAGCGGGCGGACGCGTGACATCGGTCGAAGCGCTTGGCGCGAAGTTCGACCGGCGCGCAAACCCGAGGTAAGAAAGCCGCTGGTGAAGGGCGATAAATTCAGCGTAGCGGTTTTGCCCAATCCCGACGCGACGATGTTCGTTCACCTCTATCCCTCAGACCGATCGAAACGTCGTTCCAGTCGGCGCCTAACTTGCATTTGCGCATGAGCAGTAGTAATGTTGACTTGAGTCACTTCCAAACTTCGATGGGATTGGAGGAGCCGCTGACATGAGTGGGAGACGATTCTTCTCGTATGGTTGCGCTCTCGGCCTCGCCCAAGCATTAGCTGGATGCGGCGGCGGGTCGTCGCACATTGCTCCGCCGGTTTTGAACCAATCGCGCTTGACGGATTCGCAAAACGCGAGCCAAGAATCCTGGATGGATCCAAAAGCTAAGCGCGGCGCGCTGTTGTACGTGACGGAAACACTCACCAATACTGAAACTCGTTAAAACGAAGTTGCCAAAAATCCGATTTCCTGGCGCCGTGCAGTACGATGGCTCCAATCTTGCGATCGGCGACGAGAAGCGGGCGATCATTTACCAAGTCTCGGGCGGAACGGTGGTCGGGACGACGACGCTGCGAGGCGCCTGTCTCGTGCAGCAGTTCTTTATCGATGGCGCCCACGTGATCGTTCCGACCGTCTGTGGATCGAACGGCGAGGTCTCGATCTATAACTACCCGGCCGGCGGCGCTCCGATCGAAAGACTCACCGGCCTGAAGGCCCCATTCGGCGCGGTCGTGAGCCGGTAGTTCTTACGCCAGGCTCGATTGGCGGCCCGAAACGTCCGGCAGGAACCTTGCAGGCTACTGCGTGCCTGTGGTACGCTGGTGGCATGAAGACCCTCCCACGGGACGGACGCACCCTCGACCGGATTCGAAAGATCTTTGCCCTGAGCGAAAACGACCTCGCGGTCGTTCTTGGGGTCCAGCGGCAGTCGGTGACCGGCTGGCGTGAGGGCGGTATCCCCAGCTCTCGCCGGGCGAGTGTCGAGCGCCTGAACGATTTAGCCGGCGTTCTCCACGAGGAACTCATTCCGAGCCGAATACCCGAGGTCGTTCGTACTCCTGACGAGTGGCTGGAGGGTCGAACGATTCTGGAGACGATCCGAATCGACGGCCCCGAAGCCGTTTATGGCTATCTCACGCGTTTGTTCGGTTATGGCGGAACGTGATTGCGCTTGGGGTCGATCGCGCTGGAACGTACTATCGCGTGTTTAAACCCGATTGGAGCGACCCGCTCGACGCGTCATTCGCCAAGACCTTCGGCGGACGGTGGACGCCTCGCGGAGAGCTTGGTGCGGTGTATTTGAATGCTACGATCGAGGTGTCTGCGGCTAATGCGCGCTTGCAACATCGGCGACGGGCCATCGGGCTGTTCGATCTCCGGCCTGAGAAGCGCCCCTCGCTGCTGGACGTCCGCGTACCACGTCATCTCGTTGGCGACGTCGTAACGTCGGCGGGCATCGCGGCCGCGGGCCTTCCAAGCGATTATCCAATCGGCGTTAGCCACGCGAGTTGCTGGGCGGCGGCGCGCGCCGCGTATGCAGACACGCGCATCGCGGGAATTGCGTGCCGGTCCGCCGCCGAATGTACTGCCACCTATTGCGCTGGAGAAGAACTCGCCTGGTTCGATCGCGCGAAGCCCGTCGCGAGGATTCAGGAACGCACATTTGCGCGATGGTATCCCGGCCCGTATCCGCACTAGCCGATCGACCGGCTAGTGTACGGCGTGAACGTGAACGTCCCCGGGCGAGCCCGTCGCGAGGCCCCTATATGCGCAGGCGCCGCAGCCCGAGGCTCATCGGCGGACGCTCATTGCGGTACTGCGGCATCGAGTGATAGGCTAGGCGTGACGTTATGGCACTTCCCGACATCGTGGTTCCAGTTACCGAACCAGAAACGGAATGGGTCCGCGGCCGGCCGCTTCAAAAGGTGAGCCCGACCCGAAGCCACGCGTTGCTTCAATACGCGATGGCCTCCGCGCTGCACGCATGGGCGGGCGGACGGGGCGAGGTTGGTACCGAGTGGCGGTTTCGCGTGCGGCCTCCGGGTGAACCCGCGCGGCCGCTCGTACCGGACGTTGCTTACGTTGACGCCTCGCGGTTGCGGGGACTTCGTGGCGACGATTTGGAGGTTCCGCGCCTGTCACCTGACGTGGCGGTGGAAGTCTTGTCTCCGGACGATCGCCGAATCGACGTCGCGAGCAAAATCGCAACCTACCTGGCAGCGGGAACGATGCTGGTCGTCATCGTCGATCCGCAACGAGAGATCGTCGAACTGCACGACGGCGTCACGCGGACGGTCGCGGAACGCGGACAAGAGGTGGCTCATCCCACGCTCCCCGGCTTTTGTCTGCCGGTTTCGGAACTCTTCGACGCGATCGCCCCACGCTAGGCGCGGGCTTGGCCGATCGACCGGCTAGTGCACGGCGTGAACGTGAACGTCCCGATCGAAACCCTTTAGCGCGACGCTGCCCAGGTCGCGGAACGCCAGGCCTTTTCCCATACATAGTTCCGCCACGACGTTGGACACCAAGCTCTGTTCGGGTTGCGCATGCGCGCAGAGCCGGGCCGCGAGTTGCACGGTCGATCCAAAGAGATCGCGATTGCTCTCGACGGGCTCGCCCGCGGCCGCACCGATCCGAACGCGCACGACGCCGTCCCGGCCATCCCACGCGTTCTCGGTGAGCTTCTGATGGATCTGAACGGCACATCGAACCGCGGCAGCCGCCGAGACGAACGAGGCCATCACCCCGTCTCCGGTGTGCTTGACTTCGCGGCCGCCGAACGCTGCCAGTGCGTTTCGTACGACGGTATCGTGAACCCCGAGCAGCGCCATGCCCGCATCGTCCCCGTGCAGTTGCGTCAGCGACGTCGAGTCGACGATGTCGGTAAACAGAATCGTGCGGATGCCGGGATCGCGGTCGTCTGCGGTGCCGCCTGGGATCAAGGCCGCACCTTCGGAGTTCACTTCGGCTCCGCCCAGAAAACCCTCAGCCAGGTCTGGAGAGACTTCGATGATTTTATCAGCCACCAAACCGTGCGCTTCCCGATGCGCGTTCATCGCCGCCTCGGGGTTGGGCGCCGAGCAGAGGCAGAAGATCTTGCCTTGGTCTTCGTTGACCCAGTAGCGGTGATAGACCACGTCGTACTTTGCCTGCGTCTCGAGATCGGCTTTATGCGCCGCGGCAACTTGCACCGCGGTGGTCCCGCGAATTTCGTGGATGTCCATGTACGTCGGCATGCTGCAGTCCTCGCCTGAGACTTACGCCAAAGGCCGGGTGGAAACGAGCATTTCCGGCGGCTGCCGCAGCGTCTGATAGACGACGCAGTAGCGCTCGGTCAATCGAATCAGCGTGGCGAGTTGCTCCTCGGAGGCGTCGGTATCCAAATCGAACTCAAGGCGAATGCTCGTGAAACCGACCGGCACGTCTTTGACGACTCCCAGCGTGCCGCGGAAATCCAAATCGCCTTCGGCCCGCACGACGCCGTCGCGAAGCTCGATTCCCATCGCGGTCGCTACGGCATTCACGGTGACGCCCGCGCAGGCGACCAGCGCTTCGAGCAGCATGTCTCCCGAACACGCGCTCGATCCGTCTCCTCCGGTAGCCGGATGCAGCCCGGCTTCGACCAGTGCTTTGCCGGTCTGCACGCTGCAGGTAATCCCTTCGCCCAGTCGCCCTTGCGCCTTGAGCGTCACGAACGCGGCGCGCGGCTCTTCTTTATAGCGCTCTTTGATCGGCGCTTGGGTAGCGCGAAGCCGTTCCGAGTTCATCCGAGCGTTCTCCAAAGGTGGTTAGCGGAGCCAATCAGTTCGGCATGAACTATCGCGCTCCGCTACCACGCGTTCGACGCTCGACGAAACTGGGACTTCTGGCACTTGACGCGCGCCCGGATTTCGACTGCTGCTGCAATGAGCGCTCTACGAAGAACGCGTGCAGCTGCCTTTGAAGTTCGGTGTGGTCGACGTCAGCGTGGGATAGCCGGCGAACGAAAACGACGTCGCGTTGGTGCGAACGGTCGTGCCGTGCGTCAGTTTGCCCGTGCTGGATGCATGATCCATCCACATCTCGGTATTTCCCGTCCACGGTTTGGCATACGATACCGACCAAACGGACTGGTTGTCGAGCGAGGTCTGGACGTAGCGGCCGCTCTTACTGTCGTAGCTCGTGGCGGCGCTGAATGCGTACGGTTTGGTCATTTTCCCTTGGGCCGGCACGAGGACGGTCCCTTGGAGCACGCCCGAATCCAGGGCGTAGGTTGCGGTGGCTTTGCTCGGAGTTTGGCCGACGTTTCCGGCCGAGCACGACCACGTGCCGACGTAGTACTGCATGGCCGCCATGCCGGTTGCCGCCTGCGCGCCGGCCGGTACGATAATCACGGCAAGAGCCAATGCCGATAGGGCTAGCGTTTTGATCAACGGATCCTCTCCTTCAGGGCGCCATCGATGCGCCCGGCGTACACCCCGCTGGAGTAATCCGACTTCGACCGCAGACCGGCATTTCCGGCAAGCGCCGCCTCGCCGCCCAGCCCGACGACCAGGCATCGGCGAGGAAGCCCATATCCGGCGCCTCGAAAGGCAGACGCCGTGCCTTCCCCAGCCGTCGACGTAACGCCGCGCCTCGAAAAACGCCGTCGAACCATCGTGCCGCCCCCGAGCGTGCTGCATGCCGGCATTGCGGGGCGCTCGCTCTTGCTGTGGTCGGAATCGTTGCGAGCGCCGGCGTTGCGCGGATTGCTCCTCGATCGCGTCCCCGCGCTCGACCCGGCCGCGTATCCGAAGGTTGCCGTGAAGTTCGCAAGCGGGAAACGCGCCGCCGGCGAAGCGCTCGCGCTCGACGCGAACGCCGCGATCCTGTTCTTGCGCGCCGTTGCCGGGCGCGAACTGTTCGGCGCAGGTGTGGTCGTCGGCGACGACGTCGGGTTCTGGTGCGACGCGCTGCGGCTCGCCGCCGAAATCGTCGTAGCGCAGCGCTTCCTGCCCGGCGTCGTTTCGGATGCCGCGACCAAAACGCATCGCGCCGTGTGGGAACCGGTGCTCGGTCCACGCGAGCGCGGCGTTGCGGCCGCATTGCTGTCGGCCATGCCGGACGCCGCGACCGCGCTCGAAACGTTTCTCGCCATCACCGTCGACGCGCTCGTGCGCCGCGCCGCAATTCCGCCGGCTGCCGGCCGCAACGGCGAGCAACGTTTGCTGCACGATCGCTGGGCGAGCGCGCTGCGGTCGGCCGACTCCACGCTCGCCGCGACGCCCGCCGAGGTGCGCGGCCTGGCGGTCCAGATCGCATCCTGGCGCCAGGGCGTGCTGGAAGAGCACGGCGCTGAGTACCGGTTGTGTCTGCGCGTCGAAGAGCCGCAAACCGACGACGGCCCGTGGTACGTCGCCTACCTCCTGCAAAGCCGCGTCGATCCGACGCTCCAGCTCGATGCCCGCGATGCCATGACGCGCGCCGCGCAGCGTCGCGCGTTTCTCGCATCGCTGGGCCGCGCCGCCCAAGTCTCGCCCGACATCGACGCCTCGTTGCGCGCGCACGCGGCCGCGCCGTTGGGCTTCACGCTCGACACGCCGGGCGCATATCGATTTCTCTCGGAAACGGCGTGGCTGCTCGAACACGCCGGCGTCGGCGTAATTCTCCCCGCCTGGTGGCTGGGCAAGAACGCGCGCACGCGCCTGACCACACGCGCGCGGATAAAAACGCCGGCGATTCGGGCGGGTTTGCGCGTCGACTCGCTGCTCGAAGTGGATTGGAGCGTCGTCATCGGCGACGCGTCGCTGAGCGCGCGCGAACTCGAGCGGTTAGCCAAGCTCAAGGTTCCGCTGGTGCGCGTGCGCGGGCAATGGGTTCACGTCGAAGCGCGTGAACTGCGTGCCGCGATCGAGCGTCTCAAGGCCGGTCCGGCGCGCCTGTCGCTCGCCGAGGTCGCGCGCCTGCAACTCGATCCGCAGACGCCGGTCGACGCGCGCGGCGGCGTCGCGGCGCTGCTCGATCGTCTGCAGGGGAATAGCGCCTATCAAGAACTGGCGCCCCCGGACGGTCTGCGGGCGACCCTGCGGCCCTATCAGCTGCGCGGGTACAGTTGGCTGCGTTTTCTCACGTCCGTCGGATTCGGCGCCTGTCTAGCCGACGACATGGGCTTGGGCAAAACGATTCAAACGCTCGGCCTGATCCTGCGCGACTGGCGCGAACGGCCGAAAGCGCCGGTGCTGATCGTCTGTCCGACGTCGGTGATCGGCAACTGGCTGCGCGAAGCCCAACGGTTTGCGCCCGAGCTGCCGGTGCACGTGCATCACGGCGCCGATCGGATCCGCGGCGGACGCTTCGCGCGCGTCGTCAAAGGTCAGGCGCTGGTTCTTACCAGCTACGCGCTGCTGCACCGCGACGCCGATATGTTTGCGGACGTCGATTGGCGCGGCGTCGTGCTCGACGAGGCTCAGAACGTCAAGAATCCCGAGAGCAAACAGGCGCGGGCGGCTCGCGCGCTCGGCGCCGGCTATCGCATCGCGCTGACCGGAACGCCGGTTGAAAACCACGTCGGCGACTTGTGGGCGATCATGGAGTTTCTCAACGCCGGTCTGCTCGGCACGCAGGCCGCGTTTAAGCGCGACTTTCTCATTCCGATTCAAGCCCTGCGCGACGCCGACGCGACCGAGCGGCTCAAACGTCTGACCGCTCCGTTCGTGCTGCGCCGGCTCAAGAGCGATGCCAGCATCATCGCCGACCTGCCCGAGAAAAACGAGATGAACGTGTTCTGCACGCTCACCCGCGAACAAGGCTCGCTCTACCAAGCCGTGTTGCGCGACCTCGAAGACGAAGCCGCCGAAGCCGACGGCATCGAGCGGCGCGGCAAGATCCTCGCGCTGCTCTCGAAGCTCAAGCAAGTCTGCAATCATCCGGCCCAGTTCGCTAAAGACCGCTCGCCGGTTGCCGGTCGTTCGGGGAAACTGTCGCGGCTGGAAGAGATGCTCGAAGAAGTCCTCGCCATCGGCGAACGCGCGCTGATCTTCACGCAGTTCGCCGAGATGGGCGAGCTGCTGACCGGCCGGCTCTCGGAACGCTTCGGCCGCGAAGTGCTGTTTTTGCACGGCGGCGTGCCCAAACGCCAGCGCGACGAAATGCTCGAACGTTTTCAAGGCGAGCGCGGTCCGGCGATTTTCGTGCTGTCGCTCAAGGCCGGCGGCAGCGGCCTCAACCTCACCGCCGCCAATCACGTCTTTCATTTCGACCGCTGGTGGAATCCGGCGGTCGAAAACCAAGCCACCGACCGCGCCTTTCGGATCGGGCAGAAGAAGAACGTGCAGGTGCACAAGTTCGTTTGCGCGGGGACGCTGGAAGAACGCATCGCCGATTTGATCGATCGCAAGCGCGCCATCGCCGAGCACGTGATCGGCAGCGGTGAGGCGTGGCTGACCGAACTGCCCGGCAAACAGTTGCGCGAACTCGTCGCGCTGTCGGCCGAAGCGGTCGAGGAATGAACGCGCCGTGACGAGATCGCGCTGGGAGTTTCCGCCCGCTTCCAAGCCGCGGCCGGTGGCCGGCGGCATTAAAGCCCAGTCCAAACGCGGCGCGTTCGGCGAGCGCTGGTGGGCCAAGCAATGGATCGGCGTGCTCGAAAGCTTCGGCCTGGGCGCGCGCCTGACGCGCGGCCGCAACTATGCCCGCCGCGGGCAAGTCATCGCGATCGCGATCGAGTCGCAGGGCGTGCGCGCCAAAGTGCAGGGCTCGCGCAAGGCGCCCTACGCCGTAACGATTCAAGTCAAACCGCTGTCGCCCGCGCAGTGGCTTCACGTTACCGAAGCCATTGTCCAGTCGCCGCGCTTCGTCGCGATGCTGCTCAATGGAGCGATGCCCGAAGACATCGAAGACGCGTTCAAAGCCGCCAACTGCGGCCTGTTTCCGCGCTCGGTCGCCGACCTGCGCACCGACTGTTCGTGCCCCGACTGGTCGAATCCATGCAAGCACGTCGCTGCCGTGTACTACCTGATCGGCGAAGAGTTCGATCGCGACCCATTCTTGCTCTTCGCCTTGCGCGGGCTCGATCGTCAAGCCGTTCTCGCCGCATTAGCCGACCAACCATCGGCGGCGGCGCCGGTGGACGCATCGCCCGGATCGTCTCAGCCGCAACCGCCCGCCCCGACGGCGCTGCGTCCGCCGGTCGAAGTGCCGCCGGTCGATGCGTGGCTGCTGCGCCGCGCCGGCCGCTTCCCATTCTGGAGCGGCACCGACGCCCTCGAAGACGCGTTGGCGCCCATCTACGCCGCCGCCGCCGAACGCGCCGCGACGCTCCTTACGGAAACCTGGACCGACGCCGAATAGCCCGGCCGTCCGCCGTCAGTCTGACTGTCCCGAAAACGGCTCGAACCGCGTTCTAGGCGTCGAGAGCGAGCGCGATAGCGTCAGATTCTTTCCACGTCGTTCCAAGCGCGGTCAGGCCACGGAATTTATCGCCCGCGAGTTCTGCCTTTAACGCTCTAATTATCCGCGCGTACTCCTGTTGTTCCGTATACTCTCGTCCGGCTTGAAGGGCCGCAAGGCGTGCGTCCACAAATCCAATAATCATCGCCGCGCGCTCGCGAGCTTGCCCTGCGAGACGCTCGTTCGCAAGCGGCCTGAGGCTGAATACCGCAGCAACGTGTTGCAGTGCATAGGCTGTGAGCACCGTTCCGCCGGCATCGCGCGCTGCCAGCACCGCACTCGCAGCGTATTCCCGCGCGTCGTCGTGACGATCGAGGGCTAATAGATACGCGGCAATATTGCACAAATCGTTGGCGATCGAACGACGGTTATGCGTGGCCTCGTGCCCGCGTAACGCCTCCCGCGCGAGCAGCAACGCGGCGCTCGCGTCTCCAGCGGCAAATTCAACTTCAGCCAGGTGTCCAGCAATAGACGCAGCCGGACGGTCGAGGCGAAACGCCTTGTAAATCGTTAGCGCTTCGGCATAAAAGAGACGCGCCCCCGATATATCTCCTCGGCGCGAGCGAGCAGTTCCAAGATCGCCAAGGACGAGCGCTTGTAGTCGCTGATTGCCAAGTTGCTGGGCGACCCGCAACGCGTCGTTGAGGAGGACTTCGCCTTGAGCGTTACCGAGCGCGCTCAGCGCACTTCCCGCGCCCTGTTTTGCTCGCGCTTCCTGCAACCGGTCGGAAGGCGAAGACGTTCCCAGAAGCCGCATCGCGCGTTCCGTTGCATCGAGCGACGATTTGTACTCGCCCAGTGCGCCGCATAACTCGGCATCGGCAATGTTCAAAAGAGCGGCAACGGGCCTCGGGGTTTCCTCATCGACGGACTCGATGCCTAACCGGACCCAGCGTCGCCCTTCAACCGGTGAGAGTGAATACCACACGCGCGCGAGCGACGCGGCAAGGCGGCGACCGGTTTCAAGGTCGCGTCGCTGTGCTAGCGACCATTCCAGTGCGACCCGATAGTTGTCGACGTCGGCTTCCGCTAACGCAAACCACTCGCGCTCGTTGTAGTCGTACCAAGTCTCGTCGAGACGCTGGCTTGCGGTCAAATAGGCTCGCGCGTGGCGTTGAGCAAATCTCTCGCGTTGTCCGCGGGCAGCTAAGCATTCGATCGCATAGTGACGCGTAGCGTCTAGAAGATGATAGCGCGCCTCTCCGTGCGAGAAATCGACCATTACCAGCGACCGAGCGACTAACGACGTCAGAAGTTCTAATACGTCGCCTTGGCTAAGAACGTCGTCAGCGCACACGGCGATGGCGCTTTCTAAGGTGAACCCACCAGCGAAGGTGGATAGGCGCTCGAATAGCAGGCGAGGCTGCGATGATAGTAGCGTGTAGCTCCAATCGATCGCGGCACGCATCGTCTGGTGTCTTGGAATCGTCGCGGTACCAGTCGAGTCGAGCACCTCAAACGCGCCCGCGAGTCGCGTGGCGATCTGTCTCGGGGAGAGCACGATCGCGCGTGCCGCCGCTAACTCGATGGCGAGCGGAAGGCCGTCGAGACGCCGGCAAATATCGATGACATCCGCGACGTTGTCGGCGGTAACCTCAAAGCGAGAATCCGCCGCGCGAGCGCGGTCGGCGAAGAGCGCAACGGCTCCAAACGTGGCGGCCTCTTCTGCGGAATCGAGCCGATTTACAGGGACGGCCAAGGGCGGCATTCGATAGACACGCTCGCCGGCAATGCTTAGCGCTTCTCGCGAGGTAACCAGCGAGCTTAAGTGCGGACACTCGCGTAGCATCGACCCTATTATCGCGCGCGCCTGTCCGATGACATGCTCGCAATTGTCGAATATGATCAACAACTGCTTTTGATCGAGATAGGCGATCAACGTTTCCAACAAAGGTCGTTGCGGCGATTCTTGGACACGCAACGTCCTGGCAAGCACGTTCGTAAGAAGACTGGGATCGCTGAGGGGGCCAAGTTCGACGAGCCAAACGCCGTCGCGATACTGGCTAAGGAGATGCCGGCCAACCTCGACGGCGGCGCGAGTCTTACCGGCGCCTCCCGTTGCGATAAGCGTCGTGAGCGGGCCGGCCGCGACTAGCGTCGCGACGTCCTTTAGAACGTCGTCGCGGCCGACGAACGACGTGACCTGCCGGGGCAGGTTGTGCGTACGCACGACGTCTCGTTCGGTTCCGCGCGCACCGCGCGCGCGGCGCGCGGCACCCTCAAAGGAAACGCGCTCCTCCTCGCCGAGCGATAGTGCGTCTGCCAAGCGGTCGATCGTTACTCGATAGGGTGCCTTACGGTAGCCTCGCTCCAAGGCACTTACTGCCTGAACGCTAACGAGGGCGCGATCCGCTAGGGCCTGTTGCGAAAGTCGCGCTTTCGCCCTATAGCGTTTGAGCAGGGCAGCAAAGGCTTGAGCTGCCGTCCGATCGTCCGACTCGAGCGCGAGCGGTTCCACGCTCCGTTGCGTTCGCGTCGCCCCTTGTCAGGCTCCTGGTGCGGGTGCGATGCCGAAGGGCGGGTCGCTCGAACCACCCTGGGTTGGTGTGCTGGACTCAATCTGCCCGTTCGCCGGATCTACGGCGTCGATGTATCCGGTTAAATCGGTCACCCACAGGTGTTTCTGCCTATGGTCGAAGTTAAGGTTGAGCGGGGCTCCGAAACCCGTCGCAAAAAGTTTGCAATTCGACGTTCCGGAGCATTTATAGACACCGCTGCTTTGGTCGATGTAATAGAGGTTACCGTGTTGATCGAACGTGATGCCTCCGGCATACGCAATAGTCGGCACGACGATGGAGCCGCTGCCATCGCAACGGACGAACTCAACGATCGACCCCGTGCCGGTGCTCGGGTCATTGAAGCTCCAATAACAATCGCCATGAACGTCTACGGCAATCCCGATCCCTTGGAGCCGATGATTTCCGTATGTGAGCACGCGTGAGTATACGGCTCGTCTATTCAGATATACGCTCACGCTGCCAGGGCCGCCACCCGCCGTCGAAATGTTTGAAATCGCTACTAAGCGGCGATTGGGCGAGACGTCAACATTTCCGGGGAATTGCCCGTGGTCGTCGAGTGAATCGACGGGGCCTTGAGGGCCTTTGTGCGTGGTCCGATAAATCAAGACGTTCGAATTGCCGGCGTTTGCCACGTACCACCAGCCGTCGATCGTTGCCACGGTGCCCTGGGGTGCCGACAAGCCCTGCGTCAGCGTTTCTAGGAAGGTAATCGTGGTCTTCTTTTGCCGGTACACCTTTGCGTCGTTGCCGTAAAGTTGAGCGGTGTAAATAAATTTCCCGCTTGGAACTGCGTGTGGCATCCCAATGGCCGGCACGAGAGATGCTGGTTGAGCACGGCGCAAGACGCGAGCGAACGTTGGCAACCCGGTTGAAGGCACTTCGTGAGCCAACGGGGCTTGAGATGCGGGCAACGGAGGCGCACTCGTACAGGCACTTAGAAGTGCGGCAAGCGCCAGCACGTAGATGGCAGGTTGGAGGACGAAGCGATTCAACACGATCGTACTATTTAAAGAGTGCCAAGTGCGAACCTTTTGTGAAAGCGCCCGGCCCGCACCCAGTGAACGGGGGTGCGGGCCGGGCTTGGCGCCGAAGCGCGTCACGCATCCCCTAGAGTTCGTTCGTTATGCTGAGATTGGCGTAGCCCAGCACCTTCTTGCCCTTGTGGTTCATGTAGTCGAAAGTTGCCGTGCAAGAACCGGCCGTCGATCCTGCCGTCACCGTATACTGATTGTCGCTTCCGGCAGTTACTATTGCGATGCCGGAGGGGCCGCCGCAGTCATCGGACTCGGTCAGCGTACCTTTCTTGTTTTTCGGCAGGCGGACCGTCACGGTGTCGGGTCCAGGGTTTGAGGCGTTCAAATCAAGGCTGCAAGGATCGACGCGAACGCCGCCCTTCGCGTCACAATGGCCCTTGATGGCCGCGGTAACGCTCTGCACGTGACTTGGGATTACAGCGCCCGGCTGCGAAGCAAGAGGGCTGCCGGGCTGCGCTCCGCCGCAGCCCGCCAGGATGGCGGCCGCCGCAAAGGTGCTAAACAGGTATCTGAGTGAGGAAGATGTAGCCACGTAATGGACTCCTTTTGAAAAAGATCGGCGTTTGGTCTACCTTACGCGCGACGACGCCCTAGTGTCCAAAGCGTCGCGACGCTCAAATGGTATCATCTACGCCCCGGTGAGGTAACGTGCACTCGCAACCGTGTATGCAACTGTGCGACAAACTGTGTGACCGGCGTGGCCGGCCTCCGCCGGAGCGCTCC
>DATCGB010000007.1:0-2025 GCA_036509155.1 Candidatus Tumulicola sp.
TGGCGCCCATGGCGGCGGGGTCCCACCCGTTCCCATCCCGAACACGGCAGTTAAGCCCGCCAGCGCCGATGATAGTCGGACCGCAGGGTCCCTCGAAAGTAGGTCGGCGCCAGATTATGACCGAACCAAAGGCCCGTCGTAACGCACGACGGGCTTTTGCGTTTCGGTGCGGCCGATCCGAGCCGCACGACGGAGGACCAAACCGTGCTCCATTCCGTACCGCGACTTACCCTGATCGCGGCACTTCTGTGCGGCGCAGCAGTTCTCACGGCCGCCCCTCGGGCGCAAGCCGCCGGCGATTCCGTCAACGTGGACGTACTGCAAGCCGAAAGCCTAAGCGGCTCGGGGCAGAACAAAGCCGCGCTCGAGTTGCTCGACGCGTATCTGTCCACCCATCCGGCCGATGCCCGCGCGCTGGTCGATCGCGGCGACGTCTACGAAGCGCTCGACAACGAACGCGCGGCGATCGCCGACTATACGGCCGCGATTGCCGTGAACCCGGACTATGCCTATGCGTATGCGTCGCGTTGCCAATCCCGCTGGGAAATCGATCAGGATCGCGACGCCTTAAGCGACTGCAACCAGGCTCTCGAGCTCAACCCAAAGTACGCCTACGCGCTGCGTCAGCGCGCGCTGGTCCAGGTCGACCTCGGCGACCTCGCGGCCGCCGTTCGCGACGCGAACCGGGCGGTCGAGCTTAGCCCCAACGAACCCTACAGCCTCTCGACGCGCTGTCACGTCTACGTCGCGAACGGCCAGTACGAAGCGGCCTTAAAAGACTGCGACGGCGCGATCGCGCTCAACGACCGGATGACGACGCCGTACTTTTATCGCGGCCGGGCGGAGATCGGCGAGCAAAAATGGCCCGCGGCAGTCGTCGACTTCTCGACCGTGATCGATCGCAGCCCCAGCGACTACGGGGCGTACTACTGGCGCGCGTTCGCTCGCGCCAACACCGCGGCCTACGGCGATGGGCTCAAAGACGTCGACCGGTATCTGGCGGCACATCCCGACGACGGCGACGCGCACCTGTTGCGGGCGCGCATCGAGCTGGGCTTGGGCGACCGTGCTCAAGCCAAGTCGTCGGCGACCGACGCCTTGCGGCACTACCGCATCGACAACGACGATGCCGGCGCCGCCAAAGCCCAATCGTTTCTGGATTCGCTCGGCTAACGGGGAGCGGCCGGGCGAATCCGGTAGACCTTGCCGGACGTATCGTCGGCCACGAAGAGACTCCCTTGCGCGCCGACCGCAATGCCGGTAGGCCGGCCGACGCGCTCGCGCTGGTCGCGTTGAAAACCGCCGACGAAGACCTTCCACTGCGCGCGCGGGTCGTGCCAATCTACCGGCGTCGCCGGGCGGCCGGCGCGCATTGCGAACGTTACGACCTGCGGAATTGCGGCATAGGTCGTTCGGTTGGGCGTCGGATGCCACGAACCGTGGGCGGTCGCAAACAGCGATCCCCGGTAGGCCGCCGGAAACGCGAACGCGCCGGGCTGCTTGGCCGGATAAATAACCGCGCCGACGATCGTTGAGTACGCCGGCAGCACCGCCAACGCAACGACGACGTTCGCGCAGTTCGCACCGGCGACGTAGGCTATCCGAAGCTCTTCACACTCCGGCCAGCCGTAATCGGCCACTCCGGGATGGGACGAAACGTCGTCGAGAAATTCGTAAGGATGACCGAACGGAAGATCGTCCTGTCCGGCGTTCCCGGCCCAGAGATCGCCGCTCTGCGGGTCGATCGTCAGCGCGATCGGATTGCGAATCCGCGTGGCTTTCTTCACCACGTTACCGCCGGCCGGCGTCATTTGAAGAATGGCGGCGCGCGTCGGATCGATTTCCACGCACGCGTTGCACGACGATCCAACGCCGGCGAATAGCGTGTCGGTCTTATCGGAAAAGGCGACCGATGTGGTCCGGTGGACGTCGCCGTCGCTGTGGGGCGAGATCGGGCCGGTTCGAACGCTGGCGATCCGGCGAAGTTTTTCGGCTAAGCGCCGTCCGTTGGCATACGGTGTCGAG
>DATCGB010000008.1:0-3437 GCA_036509155.1 Candidatus Tumulicola sp.
GGACGACGCGCCCGTGCCGTACGCGATTGCTGCCGGCGTGAGCTGAATGGCGCTGAAGCGTTCGGCGCTTTCGTGCGCGACGATGCGGCGCGCGTAGTCCAACGCCCAGCTCCAACCTGCAACGTAGGCGCCGGCGGCGTACGCGGCCGCCGCGCCGAGCGCGATGGCGAGCGCCGTTCGCACGCGCCCGAGTTGCGAAACGAGTCCGACGGCAACGTTGGGCTGGAGCAGGGCGACGAACGTTGCGACCGCTTGCGCGAGCGGCGATCGCGTCGCCCGCGCACCGAATACGACCGCGACGCAGGCCCCGAGAAATGCGAGCAGCGCGATTTGGCCGAGGGCGAGGTCGCTGGTGAGCGGGCCGAACGCCAGCGCCATTGCGACCGCCGCCAGCGACGGCGTCCAAAAAACGCGCCTGCCGCTTGCGCCAACCGCAAGCAGCGCGAGGGCGAGCGCTGCGAGCAGTAACAGCACGAACCACATCCGGGCCGCGACGACGTAGGGCAGGCGGGCCAGCGCGCTCCACGCGAGCAGCGTGGCGGGCGGTCCGGCAAACGGCAGCAGCTCGTCGCGCGAGCCATCGACCCCCGGAACGCGCCGCTCGGCGTTCCACACCGCTCGGCCGTACGGATCGGCGTGCGTGTTCCAGGCCGCACCGGCGCTCCAATAGGCTTCGAAATCGCGCAGAAACGGTCCCGGCGTCTGGACCGGGCGAAACGTCAGCACGGCGATCGCAATCAGCCCGAAAGCCGCCGCGGTCAGCCATTTGCCGGCAGTCACCAGACGGACGTTCCGGACGCGCCCGGGGCGGCGATGACGTGCGCGCGTGCGATGACTAAAAACAGGCCGAGCAGCGTGGCCAAGTACCACGTGCTGACGCGCAGGCGCGCCTCAAAGGTCATGGCAGCGGCCCGCGGATCGACGTGCCCTTTCCAGGCCGACAGCATTGCCGGCAATCCCAACACGCCGATGATCGCGATAAAGAGTATTGGAATGTGGAAAGCGATTGCGAAGCCGATGAATAACAGAAAACCGCCGATCCAAAGCGGCGGCCAGAGGGCGGCGATGATCCGGCCGCCGTCAAACGGCGGCATCGGAATCATGTTGAACAGATTCAGGAATGCCGACAGGTCGGCGCAGGCATACCAGAAGCGATCGTGGGTCGCGATGCCGACTCCCAGGCATGCCGCCGCCAGACCGAGACCGGTCAGCGGACCGGCCAGCGCGATGTACGCATCGTGCTCGAGGTTGTCGGGCGCCGCGCCGGCGGTGAACGCGCCCAGCAGCGGAATGAACGACGGCAGCCGTACCGGCAGTCCGTAGGCCCGGAACGCAAAGTAGTGACCCAGCTCGTGTGCGAGCAGGAGCATCATGACGACGACGGCGAGCCGCCAGCCGAAAAACGCGACGTAGATCCACAGCGACAGCACGAAGGTCCAGCCCGGCGCCAGAAGTTTGAGACCGAGCAGCAGCATGAGCTTGAACTTGAGAAAAAATCCCAAAAGTGCGGCGGCGGCCGTACCGATAAAACCGGCCGGCCGGCGGCCGGCGGCCTTTGGAGACGGCTCGTCGTCCGACGGAGGCGGGAGGTAATCCACCGCGCTCTCTTCAACCGCGTCTCCTACCAGTGCCTGTTATCGTGATCGTCGGCGGCGGGTTCGCCGGCACGGCCGTGGCCCGGAGGCTGGAGCGCCGACTGCGCCCCGACGAAGCCGAAATCGTCTTGTTGAGCCGCGAGAACTACACCCTGTTTACGCCGATGCTTCCCGAAGTGACGTCGGGCGAACTGGAAGTTCGTCACGTCGTTACGCCAATTCGCACGCAGCTGCGCCGCGTGCGGTTCGTGCTCGCCGACGTCGGAGCCATCGACGTCGAGCGGCAGACGATCGTCTACCGGCACGTGCTGACCGGAATCACGGTGACGCTCGCGTACGATCATCTCGTGCTCGCGCTGGGTTCGTCGACGTCGACGTTCGGGATTCCGGGGGTGGCGGAAAACGTTTGGGCGCTCAAGACGCTCGACGACGCGGACGCGCTGCGCAATCATCTGGTCTGGTTGCTCGAGCTGGCCGACACGATCGCCGACGCGCAACGACGTCGGGAGTTGCTGACGCTGGTCGTCGTCGGCGGCGGATTTACCGGCGTCGAAACGGCCGGTGAGATCTTCGAACTCTTTCGCAGCGTGGTGCGCTTCTATCGGCGGCTGCAGATCGGCGACGTCAAGATGACGCTGGTAGAAGGCGGCCCGGTCCTGCTGAACGGCTTGCCGCCGAAGATGGGCGAATACTCGCGCCGCGTTTTGGAGCGGCGCGGCATCGAGGTCATCACAGGCGACGCGGTGACGAGCGCAAACGAGAACGGTCTCACGCTGGCCAGCGGACGGCGCTTCGACAGCGCGACCGTTATCTGGAGTGCCGGCGTCGCGCCGTCGCCGACGATCGCCGGCACGGCGCTCCCGAAGACGAAGCGCGGTGCCGTCGTGACCGGGCCGGATATGCGCGTGGCCGAGTTTCCCAGCGTGTGGGCGCTGGGCGACTGCGCGTCCATTCCCAACGGTGAAGGCGGCGTTTTCCCGATGACCGCGCAGCACGCGATTCGCGAAGGACCGCACTTGGCCGATAACCTCGTGCGCGCGCTGCGCGGCGAACCGACGCGGCCGTTCCGCTACAACACGCTCGGAATGATGGCCGCCTTAGGCGGCCGCAAGGCGGTCGCCCAGTTGCCGGGCGACCGCGTCATCACGGGGTTTATCGCCTGGTTTCTCTGGCGCTCGTACTACCTGCTGCGCCTTCCGGGGCTGGACCGCCAACTGCGGGTGGCCTTCGACTGGACGCTCGATCTGCTGTTTCCGCGCGACATCGCCGAGCTGCGGGTCGACACCGAACGCGCGTCGGCCGGGGCCGCAACGGACGCGGGACTCCGGGAGCGCCGCGAAGCGCCGTAGAACCCTCGGGCATGGAACTTCGCGAACCGATCGACCGGCTGATCCGCGATCCAAAGGCGTTTACCCGCGGGGTGAGCTTTCCCGACGCTTCGCAGATCCGGCTGTACGACGAAACGCTGCGCGACGGCGAGCAAATGCCGGGCGTGTGCTACACGCCCACGCAGAAGCTCGAGATCGCCAAAGCGCTGGCCGCGATCGGCGTGC
The DNA here is from genome assembly GCA_036509155.1 of Candidatus Tumulicola sp. GTDB lineage: Bacteria > Vulcanimicrobiota > Vulcanimicrobiia > Vulcanimicrobiales > Vulcanimicrobiaceae > Tumulicola. Next base: position 3,149 of record DATCGB010000008.1, read on the forward strand.
ACGTCATGAGCGTCGGATTTCCGGCCGCTTCCAAAGGCGACCGGCGCACGCTCCAACTCGTCATGGATGCCAAGCGTCGCGGCGAACTCGGCCAGGTCGAAATCGTCGTAATGTGCCGGAGTAACCGCAACGACATCGACGTCACGGTCCGGACCCTGCGCGACGCCGGCATCGAACCGCGCGAAGTAACGTTCTTTATTTTCACCAGCGGCAGCGATCTTCACCTGAAGTATAAAATCGGCAAGACGCTGCTGCGATTCGAAGGGCGCGACGAGCGCGAGTGGCTCGA
>DATCGB010000009.1:0-3277 GCA_036509155.1 Candidatus Tumulicola sp.
GAGCGCGACGATTCCGGCCGCCGTACGTTCGACGTCGCCGCCGAGCGGGGCCGCGACGCTCGCCACCGCCGCGTGCGAACGCGACGCATCGATCGGGAACGTGCCGCCGACGAGCGCGACCGGATTGAGCCGTCCGAGCACGACGTTGGCATCGGTGACGGTCGCGCGGTCGGACGCGCCGTAACAGGCCGGTCCCGGGTCGGCCCCGGCCGACACCGGCCCGACGCGCAGCGAACCGGCGTCGTCGATCCACGCAATCGTCCCGCCGCCGGCGCTGACCTCGGCCAGGTCGACGAAAGGGAAGCGGACTGGATAGCCGCTGCCTTTGACGGCTCGGCCGCTGTGCGTTTTGCCAGCCGCCTCGAACTCGCCGACGACCTGCGCGATGCCGTCGACGATTGCCCCGGCTTTGGCGGTCGTACCGCCCATGTCGAACGACAGCAGCCGGCTTACGCCGAGGCGGGCGCCCAGTGCGGCGGCCGCGATCGCGCCGCTCGCCGGCCCGCTTTCGATCGTCGCGGCCGGACGCGAAATCGCGTACGCGGCGGTCGCCATGCCGCCGTCGCTGCGCATGACGTAGAGCGGTGTTTGCAATCCTTTTGCGCGCAGGCCGGCGGTAAGCCGATCCAGATACCGCGCCACAATCGGCGCCAACGCCGCATTGACGACGGTCGTTGAGAAGCGCTCGTATTCGCGATACTGCGGATCGATCTCGGAAGAACGCGTGACGATCGCATCCGGCAAGGCGGCTGCGACCGCTTCGGCAACCCGGCGCTCGTGGCGGTCGTTTGCGTAGGAATGGAGCAGGCAGATCGCCACCGCCGCAATATCCCGGCGTCGACGCAGCGCTTCGCAAACGCGCGCGAGCGAGGCTTCGTCGAGCGGTTCGAGCGTCTCGCCGCGATAGTCGATGCGCTCGCGAACCGTGAAGCGGTCCTCGCGTGCGACCAGCGGCGGCGGCCGGCGCACGAACAAGTCGTAGACGTCGCTGCGGTTCTGCCGGCCGATTTCGATTACGTCGCGAAAGCCGTGCGTGGTGACGAGCGCGACGCGCGGCAGTTCGAGCCCGAGCTGACCGAGCAGCGCGTTGGTCGCAATCGTGGTCGAGTGGCCGAGGAACTCGATAGGCGGCAGCGCGTCTGTGGGAAAGCGAGCCAGCAAGGCGTCGAGCGCGTCGATGACGCCCCGCTCGGGCTCGCGCGGCGTGCTCGGAACTTTTAGGCTAATGGTTTCGCCGCGCTCGGAGTCGATCGCCGCCAAGTCCGTAAACGTGCCGCCCACGTCGATCCCAACGCGGAGCATCTTATGCGAAGAGTGCTAGTATTAGCGTTAGTCGGGCATCACGCAGGCGAGTTGCTCTTTCCACTTCACTTGTACGTTCTTCGCACTCACGGTGTTCTTATGCCCGTTGGTCGTCACGACGGCCGACTTGCCGGCGGCGTTCTCAAACGTCACCGCGTCGATGCCGCTCGCCGAGGTGTCGACTTGCTCGGAAACGCCGGGCAGGCTGGCGACGCGCGAGTGCCCGAGCGTGAACGTCACGGTTCCGAGGGCGCCGGGGCATGCCGAGATCGCCTGTTTGAAGGTAAGCGTCGAGGACTTCAGCGTGACCGTAGGCGCCGTGGCTGCGCTTGCAGCCGACCCGACGAATATAAGTGCGGCGAGCGCGAAAAGAACGGCTGGAGTTTTCATAGCGGGCGGGACTCCTTAAGCGTGCGGTGTTCGGCAGAGCTTTTGCGCGCCGAGCGGGAGACCCCTTCGGGCGGGCCAAGCGAACGCGCAACGGCCGTTAGGGGCGCGAGGCTTACCCGGATAAAACCCCGTTGTGGGCGATCGAGATCGAGGGTCACGCCGATGGCCAGCGCCAACATCACGGCGAACATGATGCTCGAGACGAGGCCGCGCTCGTTCTGCCGCCCGAATCCGAAGCCCATCATCACTGCCGCGACCAGCGCGATGAGAACCAGCACCCCGAGGACCAGCGCCGGGATATTGGCGGACAGTATCGACGCTTGTTCGTCGCTCAAGTCGATCGTTTCGTTCAAGCTTTCGACGAACAGCGGGATCGTCGTCGAGCGCGGATCGCGGCGCGCGGCGCGCACCGCGTTCGTCCACATGTCGCGCTGCAGGGCGGTCGAGCGGTCATCTTTTTGGGCGCGGGCGGACGGGTTCGTGCCGCCCGCTGCAAACGCGATTCGCGCGGCGACGTACTGGCGCAAAAGGTTGCGCTCGCGAACGGCCGATTGCGCGTCGAGCAAGTCGGTACGCAGCACGGTCGTCCCGATCGAATTGGCTTCGCGCAGCGTCACCGCCCGCCGAGCGTCGTAGCGGCTTAACGCGATTGAGAACGAAAAGGCGATCAGCAGCCCCACCAGCGTAAACGCCGCCGCCTGCACGACCCCGGTCGGCCGATCCGCCGTCGGGCTTACCTTCTCGTTCTTGCCGATCCGAAATCCCAGTTCGCTCATGAGCAAGATGAGCGCCCCAATTACGAGGACGATCACCCAAGTCGCGACGCTGTTGTACATAGTAGCTCGCCGATTCGTTCGGGGAAGAATCCCGTCCCCCGTCCGCACGTCGCCTGCCCCGCGCAAAAACAGGCGTTCGGCGGTGCATGAGTGGCAAGCAGGTTGTTAAACTTTGCGAGTGGTACGTCCATTGCGTGCATCGCTTCCGCCTGGGGGTCGCCTTCAGCCTAGGTATGGGCGGATGCCTGATCGCGAGCTGCGCCGGGCCGTCCCCTGCGAGCGCGCCCTTTATCGCCGTCGCAGCGAACGGCGTGCCGGCGATCGCGCGCCGCGCCTGCCGTTCGGTTTTCTATCTGCCTCAAGGTGCCCCGAAGCCCGGCCGCCTGACGCCCCAAGGCCCGGGCCTGGTACTGGGCGGCGGTGGAACCGACGTCGACGCCGAGTTTGTTTGGATCCACGACACGATCGTCGGTTCGCACGCCAAACGCGGCGGCGATTTCGTCGTCCTGCGCTCCACCGGCAACAACGATTACGATAAATACATCTATCGTCTCGCACCGTACCACTCGGTGCGCACGTTGCTGCTGCCAACATGCGCGTCGCCAAAAATACTTTCAGACGCGGCCGCCATCGTCGCGCGGTCGACCGCGGTATTTTTCGCCGGCGGGAATCAGGCCGACTACGTCATCTGGAAGGATTCGCCGATTCAAACCGCAGTGCAGGGGCTGTACGATCGTGGCGGCGTCGTCGGCGGCACCAGTGCCGGCGAAGCCATCCTGGGCAGGTACGTCTTCGACGCGGTCGCTGAA
>DATCGB010000010.1:0-6890 GCA_036509155.1 Candidatus Tumulicola sp.
ACGCCGTTGGTAACCGAATCCGGCGAGCCCACCGCATACGTGCGAGTCCGTTCGTAGTTGGGGCCGATGACGTCGAGTTCGAAGCGTCGGGCGATGCCGAAGCGCGCGAAACTTTGCGGCGCCTGGCTCTGGATCGACCCGGCCGCCGAGGTGCCCGTCACTTGGTTCTGGTAGCCGAGTTCAAAAACCGCGGTGCCGGCCTCGACGGCGCACGTGCTGAATCCGATCGTCGGCCGGTCGGCCGTCGCAAGCAAACGGCCCGGACCCCCGCATGGGTCGGGGGCCGTGGGGCTCGCCGACGGCGACGCCAGCGGCGCGGGAGTTGCCGGAACCGGCGCTGCTCCGAGGGCCGTTACTCCCAAAATTACGGCGGCGACCGCCACGGATGCGATCATTTGCCGGTTACAGTACGATGAACGCCGCAATAAATCCGCGCTGGAGGGCTCTCATGTTCCGAACTTGGCAATTGGCATCGCATGAATAAAGTCAACACCAACACGATCGACGAGCTGCCATGGGCGTCGCCGAAGGGGAAGTTCGCCGGCGCGGGCAAGGAAATTTCTGAAGCGTTGGGGCGCATCCCCACCTCGATGAACGTCGACGAGCGACATCCGTTCGACGTTGAAATCCTTCGTATCTCTCCGGGAAAAGCACCCTACCCGTTCCACTCTCACAGCGCGCAGTGGGAGTTCTATCACGTGATCTCCGGAAACGGTTTTGCCCGGCACGGCGATGGGTCCACCCCGATCGAACCCGGCGACGCTTTCATTTTCAAGCCGGGGGAGGCGCACCAGCTCGTCAACGACGGCACCGAGGATCTGCTCGTGTACGTCGTCGCCGATAACCCCATCGGCGAATCCGCACACTTTCCCGACAGCGATAAGTGGGTCGTACGTTCGCCCAAACGCCGGGTCATGCGCTCGGAACCGCTCGACTACTTCGACGGCGAGGAATGACGCCGTTGGCAACCCGCTAGGTTAGGAAGCCGAGCGCGCGGGGTATCATCCGTATTGACCGTTATCTCGCTATCTACGGAAAGGAGCAATCGCATGCTTCGAATGACGGCCCTGACGTTGCTCGCATTCGCGTTGGCGTCTGGGAGTTCGGCCGCGGCGGCCTGTAGCGGATCGGATCCGGCGATAACCTCGGTCGGCGTGAAAAGCGTCGAACCGGCGGGCAACGTAAATCGGTATCATTTGACCGGCACGGTCATCAATGACGGCAGCCAATCGCAAGCTTCGAACGTGCTGCAGTTCGTCGACATCTACCAAAGCGGCGTGAAGGTCGACGCTAAAGCCATTCCACCGCTTGCGGCGGGGCAGTCGTACGCGTTCTCATACGTCGCGCAGCGGTCGCAAGACGCCGGGAAAGGGACGACCAACCTAACCTTTAAGCTCGACCTGCGCGAACCAACTTCTTCCGCGCATACGGATTGCGGCACCACCAACGACGCCTTCAGCGTAAGGTTCTAGGCGCGCTGGTAGCTGCCGGGCAAAACTCGAAAGGCGATCGCAAGCCGGTTCCACGCGTTGATCGATGCGATCGCGGCGGTTAGCGCGACCAGTTCGACTTCGGAGAAGTGCTTGCGAACTTCGTCGTACGCGTCGTCGGGCGCGTGGGTCTGCGCGACGAGCGTGAGCGCGTCGGTCCACCCGAGGGCCGCGCGCTCGCGGTCGGTGTAGAACGGCGCCTCGCGCCAAGCGGCAAGCTCGTACAACCGCTGCTCGGTCTCGCCGTCCGCGCGGGCGTCCTTGTAATGCATGTCCAGGCAGTACGCGCAGCCGTTGATCGAGCTCGCGCGCATCTTGATGAGGTGCAGAAGCGACGGATCGAGGCCGCTTTCACCGATGGCTTTTTCCAAATCCAATAGCGCTTTGATGCCCTTGGGGAAACTGCGAGCGTAGTTTAACCGCTGTTCCATATACCTTTACTTCGATCGATGTGACGGCTAGAGTTTCGTCGCTTCGGCGACCGATCTCCCTTCGTCTAGGTCGAGCAGATCGAACCAGGTAACGACGTCGGAGCGTCCGGGCGCAACCTGGTCGCGAAGCTTGTCGAAATATTCGGCGCCGTGTGAGCCGGGATCGGGATGCCAGTGCATCCGGTTGGAATTGAACGCATCGATCTCGGCCTGATTCTTCTTTGAAAGCAGGGTCGACGACCGCAGCCAGGCGACGATCGCTTCGTCGCCGTTGAGTTCTTTGACCTTGGCGGAAAACGTGGCGCCGTCGGTACCGAGAAACTCGAAGAGCGGCTTATCGTGTGGACAGTCGTAGTCGTACTCACCCAGGTGGCCTTCGTTATAGGCTTTCGCCTTATCGATCGTGCGCTTAAGCGACACGAGGCCGGCGAGCTTGTCTTTCGCACTTCGCGGAAAACTGGTTGTTAAATCCATACCGTACCTCCTACCCTTGGATCGCGAGCCGAAACCGGCGAAGCTAAAGCCGGCTAAAGTCGGCGGGTTCCAAAAATCCGCACGTTCGTCGGGCCGTACGGAACGCCTTGCCGAATCCCAATACCGCCGTTGGCCAGCGGGGCCGGGATGCCGGCACCGTAGACGACGTACTTCCCGGCGTTCGCGCCGAAGAGGTTGTCGGCCGAGACTTGGAGGCTCGTGCCGGCGTCGATCGGTTGGCGGTACGTCGCCGTGCCGGTAAAGAACGACGGAATATTGTAGGTATTGTTCGACCCATAGTAGGTGAGCCCCAGCTCCGCGTACTGTCCGAAACCGCCCCGGTGATGGACCGCCCCGTACCCCATGCTATACGCCTCGCTCTTATTCGAAATGCCGTTGAAGAACGGCGCGTTAAAGGCCGCGTAGTTGATCGATGAAGCCGAAGCCGACACGCTTGAACTCGTCGCGGGCCGGCGCTTCGAACGTCGTGGTTCAACGGGCCGCCGATTGTCGACGATGGAATCGAATTTTCGATCGTGCACGCAGCTATCGATGCCGCGGACCTACGTGCGCGGGCCGATCGGCGCGTCCACGTACGCCGACGGCAACCTCGCGATCCTGCCGAATCAAAACGTCGCCGGCGGCGCGTTTTTCGTTCCGGGTGAAAACGACGTCGCGCCGATTCGCGTTCCCTACGCCCAAGGGTATGCCGAAGCCAGCTACAAGTGGCCGCACGGATCGCGCGCCTCGATCGGGGCGCTGTACCTCGGCTCCAACAACGCGTATGGACGAACCGCGTTTGCGACCATGAACGCCAACGTCGAGATCTCGGTCGGCGACCGCGGAAAGCTGCAGTTCTCGGTCGAGAATCTCACCGACGCGCTCGACGAACCCCTGCCGATCGCGTTTGCCGGCATCGGCGTCCCGCTGGCCGATGGAAACGTCGGGCGCACGAACGCAAACGTACTGGCGCCGCGCACGCTGCGCTTCATGTATCGTCAGTCGTTCGGCAGCGGCAGCATCTACGAACGCTGATCGTTTACTCGGTGTCGACCGCCCGATTCGACGGCCGCTGGTGCTTGAAGTACGAGCGCGAATATTTTGCCGGAACCTCAGCGAATGGACGCGGCGATTGCGTAAAGTTGAAAACGTCGTCGATAAAATCGGCGGCGCGCACGTCGGTGGTCCCCAGCCGCGGCAGATTCCAGTTATCTTCGACGAATTTTACGATGCTGCCGAATTCGTACGGCCGATGCGTGACGTAGCCGCTCTTGGCAAATGGGGAAACGACGATCATGGGAACGCGAAAACCCAGCCCCCCGAACTCGAGCGGCCCGGGCGGCGCCACGTGGTCGTACCATCCGCCCCAATCGTCCCAAACGACGATAATCGCGGTCGAATCCCACGCCGGGCTCTTGCCGATGGCGTTGACGACTTGCGCCACCCACGACGGCCCGGTATCGGAGTTATCGCCGGGATGGTCGGAGTTCTGGAAATCGGGAATGACCCAGCTAACGTTCGGAAGCGTGTTGCCGGAGATGTCGTCAAAGACTTTGGTTTCGGGCCACACGACGTTCTTTCCCCATTCGGGCCCGTTGCGCACCGCATCGATCGCGTCGAATGCGTTCCACAGGTCGCCGCCGAAGCTTTTTCCAACTTCGGGTGCGTAGTATCGCCACGTGAGTCCTTTAGCGTCGAACAGATCCCGCAGCGTGCGATACTTCAAGCACGGGAACGGACCCTCACCTTGCTCGTATGCGTTGGTCTTGGTTATCAGTGAAGTCGTGGTTCCGCCCGGCGAGTCGCAACCCCACGGCGCTTGGCTGGGAAAATCGATGAGGTCGTGCGTCTTGTCGATCGAGGTTCCGCCCGCGATCAAATCCTGATGCCCGGTGAAGCTGCCGCTGCCCTGCGTTTGAAACATGTGGTCGGCAAGAACGTACTCTTGAGCTAAACTCCAGTACGATTTGACTTGCGCCGGGTCGACGTACTGATACACGTACGTCCCCGGGCTGCCTCCGATTCCGACGAGATCGAAGCCGTTCATCTGGCCGTTGTTGTAGTCCCTAATCCAGTAGAGATAGCCGTTGTCGGGCGATAGGGAACTTTCGAGGCTGCTCTTGCGCAGCGGAATTCTTCCGTCGTGCGTCTTGCCGCTAGTCGTTCCGTCGGCTCCCGGAAATGTGGCGAAGAGGTTGTCGAACGTGCGGTTTTCTTGAACGATGATGACGACGTGCGTGAAGTGCTTGCCTTTAATCGGCGGAGGCAGCGGCGGCAGCGGGCTGGAATCCTGCGAACCCGACCCGCCGCACCCGCTCAGAAATGCGGCGGCCAGCGTCATGACCGCGAGAATCCGCGCAACCGAGTGAGCACGATGTTTCATGCTCGAGATAGTCGTGCCGCCGGAGTTCGAACCCTGCCCTCAACGCATACGGCGCAGGTCATCCATGCCCGAAAAAGAACGTCGTGGCCATGCCGATGGTTTTTTGCGGGTGTCAAATCCCGGACTGCAAGGCGCCGCCGCATGCAGGCAAGCCGCACTGTTCGGCCGGCAGCGACGCGCCGTCGTGGGGCGAAGACCGCTGGAGCGAATCCGATATCAGTTGGGACGGCGCGATGGACTGGAACGTCGTCAAAATCGGCGACAAGCCCGTTCCCGTCTGTCGCGACTGCAATAACATCATGGCCGCGCTCGACGATAAGCGTTAGGGCGCCTCGGCAGCCGCGCCCACCGAAATTCCGTGCGTTCGGATCATGACGACGCCGGTGGCGATCAGCCACACGGCGCTGGGCAGCGCGCCGAAGAGTCCCGGGCCAAAGCCATTGGGCGACATAAACGGGTCGGTGAAAAAAATCGAGAGCGTTGCAATCCCCGCTCCGGCCGCAGCCGCATAACCGAACCATGCGAGCCACGCGGGCGCGAAAGCGTGCCGTCGCATGCTGTGCGCCGCCGCAAACAGAAAGATCGCTACCGGCGCGTAACCCAGTCCGCCTTGAATGAACATGTACGCACTGTATATGCCGGCTATGCCGTTGGATTGAAAGGCTTCCGGCGTCGCGTAGCCGATGACGGTTTCAAGCGATGCGGCGAACAGCGATCCCGCGACCATCACGACGCCGGCAATCAACGCGAACGTCGGCAACCCCTCTTGCCGGCCGGGCGCCTGTTTGAGATAGCCGCGCAAACCAACCAGAAACCAGAGGAAAAATGCGGATGCCGGAAATGCGAGCCACGCACTGAGCAAAATCACCGTCCGGTGGGCATCGACCAGGGCCGCTAAATCGGCAGGCCCCTGATTCACCGAGGGCATCGGGCTGGTCATCAGCGACGCGACGATCAGCAAGAGGACGTAACACAGCACCGACCAGCCGGCGGAACGCTCGGCACTCACGTTTTCCATAGCGCGTCCTTAAGTCAGCACGGAAAGCGATCCTGCCGCGACCGCGGGCGACGCCCGGCCGCGACCGGCTAAAGGCCGTAGTATTTGAACGACGGCCACATTTTTGCAAGCGGCGCGCGCGGGTGCGTGCACAAGTAGATCGGCAGCGGCCCTTCGAGAATCCAGCGGTAGTCGTTTCGGTACACCGCGACCTGACGGACGCTCCCGAACGAACGCAGCAGCAGCGAATAATCGGTCGCCCCGACCGCGAGCACCGAATCGCCCGTGTAGCCGCGCGTTCCCCACACATAGTACGAGTTGTTTGGGCTAATGACCGCCGGGAGACCGTAGCGGGGCCCGTAAAAGTCGATCGCGCCGGCATACGCGTAGCGATCGGCAAAGATTGCGGTGGCCGCCCGGCGCTGCGGCGGCAACGCATAGTAGGCTCGTGCGACCGTTGCCGTCATGGAGTTCCAACCGAGTTGGTCGGCATACAGCGGGTTGATCAGATGGTGCTTGCCGTCGGGCGGCGCCGGCCGGCTCAAACCGATGGCGATTTCGTACTTCATGTACGTTGGGAGCGAAAGTACTGGTAACGCCAGCGGTGCGAAGATCGCGCCCGTAATCGCCACCGCACCTAGCACGGCCGGCCGCATCCACGCCGGCCGGCCCGCGAGGCGCCGCCCGATCGCAACCGCACCGGCTGCGAAAAGCGCCGGATACATGCCTTCGATGTAATACGGGCGCCCGACCGTTACGACGATCAAGACGAACAGGGCGGCGTACGCGACCGGCACGAACCGGTAGGCCGCATTGGCTTCGTTGCGAACGAGCGTCACCAATCCAGCGACCCAAATTGCGGCGAAAAATGGATTCTGATACGCGAACTGCGCGGCCAGCAAGTACGCGGCGTTGAGTCCGAGATTGGCCGATTCGTCGGCGACCCCGTTGGCCAACGCGTGCCGGTTAAGCTGATCGCCGTGCAGGACCTCGAGCATCGGCAGCCCGTGGCCGACTTGCCAGAGCAGATTCGGCAGCGTGAGCGCAATGGCGAGCGCGACGCCGGCGGCAAGCCAACCGGAACGCAGCAGCCTTCCCTTGCCGGTCACCAGCAG
>DATCGB010000011.1:0-11187 GCA_036509155.1 Candidatus Tumulicola sp.
GTCGGCAAGATGGCGATCTCCCTCGTGCCCGATCGCGGTTACGACGGGGTGTCGCGAGCGCACGATCGCGCGCACGACGACCTCGGTGTTGAACGGATAGCGATCTTCGTACGATCCGCCGCCGCGCAGCAAGACGACCGCATCGACTTCCTCGCGCGACGCGCGTTCCAGTGCATCGGCAATGTCGAGCTCCGCCCCCTCACCTTGGACGCGCGTTTCGACGAAGATCGTGGTGACGTTCGGCGCGCGCTCGCGCAGCGTCGACTGGAAATCGGCCGTCCCTTTTCCGCGAGCCGAAACGAGCGCGACCCGACGAGGGAATCGCGGAAAAACGCGCTTGCGCGTCGCGTCGAAGATGCCTTCCGCCTGCAGGCGCTCGCGCAACGCTTCGACTTTCGCCGCTATCGCGCCGACGCCAAACGGCGCGACTTCGAACACGCGCAGCTGATACTCGCTGCGACGCTCCCAAATGTCGACCGAGCCGGTGGCCACGACCGCGTCCCCGTCGCGGATTTTCGGGAACGATTTGGCTTCGTTGCGAAACGCAAAGCAGCTCAACAGCGCGCGTTCGTCTTTGAGATTGAAGTAGACGTTGCCGTTCGCCTGTGGTTTCCAGTCGGAGACCTCGCCCACGATCGCGATGCGGCCGAGCTCCGGCCGCCGCTGCAGCCAGCGGCGCAAGCGATCGGCGAACTGCGAAACCGTGAGCTGCAAAACCTCGGTCCCGTCGAACGGCGTCATCGTCGTCGTTTCGGCGGCGTCGCGGTCGCGGCGGCATCCGCCGGCGGATCCGTTGGCGACGTCGCCGAGGCTGCCGGCGGCGAAGCGGTCGACGCCATTGCCGGCGGCATCGTCGGCAAAGGCGGAAGCGACGCGTATGGAGCCAGGGTTGCGTACGGCTGCGCTCGCGCGGCGGCGTACGCACCGACCGCGATACCGCACGGCGATTCCGGCTCGGTTCCTTTTAAGTAGTACTCGTAGCCACCGCCGCCGCACGACGGCATTTTTGCGACTTCGTCGGCGGGGAACGGAAAGTCGTGCGGCGGCGTTCCGGCTAGCGCGGCCTTCATAAAGCGCGCCCAAATGCGCGCCGGGACGTTTCCACCGTAGGACTCGTACATCCGCGAATAATCGTCGTTCCCGAGCCAGACCGCCGTTACCAGATCGGGAGTATAGCCCACGAACCACGCGTCGCGGAAGTTCGACGTCGTACCGGTCTTACCGGCGGCGGGGCGTCCGATCACCGCGTTGGGATATCCCGTCCCCTTCGAGATGACGTCTTCCAACATCGACGTCATAACGTACGCGGTCCCGGCGCTCACGACGTCGCTGGCCTGCGGGTACTCGTTGTCGAGAACGACGCTTCCCAGCGAGTCTTTCACCAAACGAAACGGCGACGGATCGACGTGCAGACCCTGGTTGGCAAGCGTCGAATATCCGCTGGCTTGATCGAGAACCGACACGACCGACGAACCGAGCGCGAGCGACAGATTGGCTTCGAGCGGAGCGGTGACGCCCATTCGGTGAGCGTACTCGATGACCCGGTCCACGCCGACCCTCTCGGCCAGCTTCACGGCCACGACGTTGCGCGACTGCGTCAGCCCGACGCGCAGGGTCACCGCGCCGAGATACCGGAAATCGTCGTCGTAGGGCGACCAGCGCGTCCCGTCGCCCATCGGATAGCTCACCGGCGTGTCGTCGATCCTCGTCGTAGCCGGCATCCCCGAATCGATGGCCGCGGTATACACGTAGGCCTTGAACGACGAGCCGGGCTGACGGCGCGCCTGCCAGGCGCGATTGAACTGATTGCGCAGCGAAAAGCCCGTGCCGCCGACCATCGCGAGAATTTCACCGGTCGACGGCCGCAACGCGACCAGCGCCGCCTGATGCGCGTTGATACCCTCGCCGCGCGCCTGCCCGACACCCCAATCGACGGCTTCCTGCGCGATGCGCTCCAAGTGCGGGTCGAGCGTGGTATAGACCTGGAGACCGCCTTCTTCGACGGCTTCCTTGCCGAACGTCCGTTGCAGCTGCGCGATGGCGTAGGTCGTAAAGTACGGGTACGCGTAGCCTTGCAGACCCGACGCGCGCTGGGAAATCAAGCCAAGCGGAGCCGCGTAGGCCGTATCGGCCTGCTCGTTCGTGATGAAACCGCTCTCGACCATGCGCTCGAGGACGTGCCGTTCGCGGTCGCGCGCCAGCTCGACGTTGGTAAAGGGCGAATAGTCGGACGGTGCGGCCACAACGCCGGCGAGCATCGCCGCCTGGGCGATCGTCAGCGTTCCGACCGGACGCCCAAAATACGTATGCGCGGCGGCGTCCACGCCGTACGCGCCGGCACCAAGATAGATGATGTTGAGATAGCGCTCGAGGATTTCGTTTTTGGTGTAAAAGCGCTCGATTTCCATCGCCAGCAGCGCTTCCTGAACCTTTCGCGAAATCGAGACCTCGTTGGTTAGGAAAAGCCGCCGGGCGAGCTGCTGCGTGATCGTCGAAGCGCCTTGAAACTGCTGGTGCGTCAGGTCGGCGTAAGCGGCGCGAACGATGCCGCCGAAATCGACGCCGTGATGGTGGTAGAAATTATGATCTTCATTGGCGATGAAGGCGTTGCGCACCAGCGGCGGAATCCGCGAGATCGGCACCCAGACGCGATTCTCCTTATAGACCGAAGCCAGCGGCTCGCCGTTGCGCGCAAAAATTCGGGTCGCACTGGCAGGCTGATAGTCGGCCATACGGCTGATGTCGGGAAGATTTCGCGCGTAGGCCGCAACGATTCCCGCCAGCGTACCGGCCGCGAAGAGCACCAGCATCAAGGCCCCGACCAGCAAGCCGCGCCAGACGTTCGAGCGTTTGTTGCGTCGCCTACGCCCGGGCATCGCCGGCCGGCTCCTCACTTTTGGCGACGGCGTTGAGAACGCCGTTGACGAAGCGTCCCGAGTCCTCGGTCGAAAAGCGTTTGGCGAGTTCTACCGCTTCGTTGATTGCGACCGCCGGCGGCGTTTCCGCGCGACAGCGCAGTTCGTACGTCCCCATCTGCAAGAGCAAGCGATCGATCGTCGGCAGACGTTCGAGCGCCCAGCCCTCGAGTAACGGGCTCACGATTCGGTCGGCCCGTTCGCGGAACTCGAGGGTGCCGAAAACGAGATCCCGCACGAATCCGCGGTGGTTTGCGTCGGCCGCGTCGCCGACGACCTCGGTAAGGGCGTCGGCGGGCTCGCGGCCGCCGATCGCGATCGAATAGAGCGCCTGGAGCGCCTGCTCCCGTCCGAGCCGTCGCGTCGCCACGTCCTTTAGGCTCCTAAACCACCGAGCTCAGCATTGCTGGAAGAAACCCGATGTCGTAACGGCCGGCCAGGAATTCCGGCGAGGCGAGCACTTCGGAACACAGCTCGAGCGTCGTGCGCACCCCGTCGACGACCGTCTCGGCGAGCGCGCGTTCCATTCTGGCGATTGCGGAATCCCGCGTATCGCCGTAGGCGATGACCTTTGCCAGCATGGAATCGTAATACGGCGGAATCGACGCGCCCGCGTAAAGGTGCGTGTCGACGCGAATTCCCGGTCCGCCCGGGAAGACGACGTTCGACACGGTGCCCGCCTGCGGCGCGAAGTTGTTGCGCGGATCTTCGGCATTGATCCGGCACTCGATGGCGTGTCCGCGCGCGACCAGGTCGCCCTGAACGTAGCCGAGCGGCTCGCCGGAAGCGATGCGAATTTGTTCTTTGACGAGATCGATTCCGTAGACCATCTCGGTCACCGGGTGCTCGACTTGAATGCGCGTGTTCATCTCCATAAAGTACACGTCGTCGCCCGCCGAAAGGAACTCGAGCGTTCCGGCGTTGGTGTAACCGACGTGCTCGCACGCCCGCACCGCCATGGCGTGCAGCCGCGATCGCGCCCGCTCCGAAAGCCGCGGTGCCGGCGATTCCTCGATAAGTTTTTGATGCGACGGTTTTTGCATCGAGCAGTCGCGCTCGCCGAGGTGAACGACGTTCCCGAACTCGTCGCCAAGGACTTGCACTTCGATATGACGCGGACGCGAGATCAGTTTCTCCATGTACAGGCGGCCGTCCTTAAAACTCGCTTCGGCTTCGGCGGTGGCGCTGGCGAACGCACGCTCGAACTCTTCGGGCCGCTCGACGACGCGCATACCTTTTCCGCCCCCGCCCGCGGTCGCCTTAAGCAGCACGGGATAGCCGATCGTCCCGGCGGCCGCGCGCGCGTCGGCGACCGACGCCAGGATGTCCGTGCCCGGGGTCGTCGCTACTCCGGCCTCGCGCATCACACGCTTGGCCGTGGCTTTGTCGCCCATCGCCGCGATGACCGCCGGGCGCGGACCGATGAAGATCAATCCGTGATCGGAGCAGATTTCGGCGAATCGCGAATTCTCGGCCAGAAATCCGTAACCCGGATGGATCGCGTCGCACTGCGTGATCAGCGCGGTCGAAATGATGTTTGGAATGTTGAGATACGAACGCGGCACCGGACCCGGGCCCACGCAGAACGCCTCGTCGGCTTGTCGCACGTGCAGCGACTCCCGATCGGGTTCCGAGAAAACGGCGACCGTGCGCACGCCGAGTTCTTGACACGCGCGGTTGATTCGCAGCGCGATCTCGCCGCGATTGGCGATCAGGACTTTTCGGAAAATGGAGTTACCCTCGATCCAGCAGAAAAAGCGGCTGGCCGTATTCGACCGGGGCCCCGTCGTCTGCAACGATCGCGACGATTCGGCCGGATCCCAAGCTATGAACGGGGTTGCGAATGCCCAGCGCCTCGATGTAGCCGACCTCCCGGTCTGCCGCGAGGCGTTCCCCCTCGACCGGCGCCGGACGGCTCAGCCGAAAGATGCCGACGATATCGGCCGCAATCGTATCCAGCCGGAGCGGCGCGGGCTCGACGGGGGCGGCGGCGACGGTTCCCGGCCCGGCTGCGTGCCGCGGCCGGCGCGCGACTTCGACCTCTTCGTCCTTGCGCTCCACGCGAACGCGCACCGCGTCCGAAGCCGTCAAAAACTCCGCGAGCCGCCGAATCCGTGCGGCCACGCGCAACTCTTCCTCGGGCATGAGCGCTAGGCTTCCGCAGCCCGCGCAACGGGACCTAGGAGATGCGTAGTACCCCGGCCAGTTCGGACGCGGGGAGAGCGTCGCGCCAGGTTTCGTATGCCGGGTCGATCTCGGCGAGCGGAACCAATACGAAGGCCCGGCGCAGCAAATCGCGATGGGGAACGTGCAGTCCGGACTCCTCGGTTGCGAGATCGTCGTACGTCAGGATGTCGAGGTCGATAACGCGCGGCCCCCAGCGCTCCGCGTCCGGAACGCGCCCCAAACGTGCCTCGAGCGCCTTGAGCGCGGCGAGCAGTTCGCCGGGCGTCAGCGGCGTCTCGAGCGAAGCGACGGCGTTGACGAAATCGGCTTGATCCGTCTTCCCCCACGGACGAGTGCGATACAGCGACGAGCGTCGTCGGACGGTTCCCAGCGCGTCCAACGCGGCGAACGCGCGGCGGATGGCAGCCGCCGCATCGCCGACGTTCGCACCCAGCCCAATATAGACGCGGTGCGAGCGCGCATTCACGACGACGGGTTAGCGGCGCCGCGCCCGATCGTTACCGACGGCGTGGCGCCGTCGAGGATTCCCGGCTTGGCAACCGTGACGTCGGCGCGAACCACCCGCGGATCGTCGAAGACTGCGTTTAAGAGATCGCTTGCCAACCGTTCGAGCAAAACGTACGACGTGCCGCCGACGATGGCCGTGAGCCGACGGTGCAGCGCGGCATAATCCAGCGTGTCGGCGAGGTCGTCGCTGCGCTGCGCCGTCTCGAGGTCGAGCTCGACGGTAACGTCGATGTCGAAGGGCTGGCTGCGATCGCGCTCTCCGGGGTCGGCCCCATGGCGGCCGTACGCCCGGATGCCCGTCAGCTTTATCCGGTCCATTCGGCGGGCCTCCAATCTCGTACGATCGCGTCGGCAACGGCGACGGCATCCCGGGCCGCCGCGACGTCGTGTACGCGCACGACGTCGATACCGGCCTTCACCGCCAGCGCGCTCGCCGCGACGCTGCCGAAAACGCGCTCGCCGGGCGCGCGGCCGGTGACCTTGCCGATCGTCGATTTACGCGACGTTCCCACGAGCGTGGGAAAACCCAACGCCGCAACTCGATCGAGCCGGCGCAGGACGGCCAAATTCTGATCGGCGGTTTTTCCGAAGCCGATGCCGGGGTCGAGCACGACGCGCTCGCGTGCGATTCCGCGAGCGACGGCCCGCGCGGCGCAGTCCTCTAAAAACGCCAGCACGGCGTCCACGACGTCCCGCCCCGCGTACTCGGTGCCGCGCTGATTGTGGGTCGCGACGATCGGCATCTCGAGTTCGGCGACGACGTCGAGCAGTTCGTCCGAAGCCCCCCACACGGAGTTCACCACGTCCGCACCGGCCGCGCGCGCCGCGCGCACTACCGGCGACTTATAGGTATCGACGGAAATCGGCGCGTGCGCGAGAAGCTCGCGAACGGCGCGAATGACCGGAACGACGCGCGCGATTTCAGTTCGTGCGTCGACCGTCGCGTGCCCCGGCCGCGTCGATTCGCCGCCGACATCGAGAAGATCGGCGCCGGCGTCCCACTGCGCCAACGCATGGGCCGTGGCCGCCGCCGCGTCGTTGCGCCCATCGCCCGAAAACGAGTCGGGAGTGACGTTGACGATCGCCATCACGTACGTGCGAGCTCCCCAGTCCAAGCGCGCGCCGCGGACGGCCAGCGCGCCCCGATCAGCCCGCGCTTCGTTCACCGATCGAGGTCCGGGCCAGCCACCACTCGCGCAGTTCGGCGACGACGAACGTTGAGCCGGTTACGACCACAACGTCGTCGCGAGCGGCTTCGCGCAACGTTGCGACGAGCGCCTCGACCGGATCGGCGATCGGCCGTGCGACGCCGCCGAGCGATTCGGCCAGCGCGCACAGCACCTGCGGAGCGATCGCCGTGCGGCCCGCGGCGTCGAACGACGTGAACGTGAAACTCGCCGGCGGCGCCGCCAAGGTCGCGAGAATCTGCCGGGCATCCTTACTCTCGCCGATTGCGATGACGTAACGAAATCGTCGCCCCGCAAACTCGTTCCGCAGCGACGCCGCCAGGTACCCGGCCTTTTCGGCGTTGTGGGCGATGTCGAAGACGACGGGCGGGTCCGCGGAAAACACTTCCATGCGGCCCGGTATCTCGACGCGCGCGAGCCCACGCTCGACCGCATCGATATCCGGCCGCAACGGTTCGCCGAGGCGTTCGAGCACGGCGATCGCGGTTGCGGTGTTGGCGATTTGGAAGAGACCGTGCACCGGAAGGTTGACGGCATATCGCCCGCGCGACGTTACCGCAACGAACGCTTGCGCCCACTCCGGTTCGAGCGCCGCCGGTTCGATGGCAACCACGTCGCGAACCCGCACGAGCGGCGCTCCGGCGCGGGCGGCGCAGTCTTCGAGCGTCTGCATTGCGGCCGGCCCGACGTCGCCGACGACGAACGGGACGCCGGCACGCGCGATGCCGGCCTTCTCGGCCGCGATCGCCTCCAGCGTGTCGCCGAGCACTTCGGTGTGGTCGTAGCCGATCGACGTAATCGCGGTAACGGCGGGACGTAAAAGATTGGTCCCGTCGAGCCGGCCGCCTAGGCCGACCTCGATGACCGCCGCGTCGACGCGTTCGGCCGCAAAGTGCACGAATGCGAGCGCGAGCAGCGTTTCGTAGTAGGTCGGCCGTCCGTACTCGGCGGTAACGCGTTCGATCGCCGGCCGCATGCCGTCGAGGAGCCGCGCGAAGCGTTGCGGAGCGACCGAGACGCCGTCGACGCGCGCCCGTTCCGTCATGCTGTGAAGGTGCGGTTTGGTATGCAGCCCCGTGCGTTTGCCCGCGGCCTGTAGAACGCGTGCGATCATCGTCGAGGTCGAGCCTTTCCCGCTCGTACCGCCGACGTGAATCGTGGGATAGGCGCGGTGCGGGTCGCCCAGCTCGTGCAGGAACGCGCGCATGCGGTCGAGTTTGTACGACGTCCGGCGCGAAACCGTTTCGTCGATCGTGCCGAGCAGATAGGCCTGCGCCAGGGCGAACGTCGAGACGTCGTTCATCCGTCGACGACCCGGTCGCGCAACAGTTCGATCGCGTGCGGCAGCACCGATACGATGACGTCGAGCGACTCGCCGACGGCCTTCGGGCTTCCCGGAAGGTTGACGATCAGCGTGCGATGCCGTACGCCGGCCAACGCGCGCGAAAGCATCGCCGTCTTCACGCTCGGGACCCAAGCTGCCCGAATCGCCTCGGCAATGCCCGGCACTTCGTAATCGAGGATCGCCGCGGTTGCCTGCGGCGTACGATCGCGAGCGGCCAGCCCGGTGCCGCCGCTGGTTAAAATCAAGTCGGCCGCGTTCGCGTCGGCGAGATCGATCAGTTCCGCCGCAAGCGCGCCGGGATCGTCGGGCAGAATCGTCTCGCGCACGACCGTATACGCCGCGCCGAGCTTCTCTTTCATCACCGGAATGCACGCGTCGACGCGTTCGCCCGAAGCGACGCGATCCGACAGCACGATCAATGCGGCCTTAAGCACGATCGTCGTCACGCTCGAGGCCGTCGCCCGCACGCGACCAACGGCCGCTCTTACCGCCGATCTTCTCGAGCAATCGCACCGACTCGATAACGATCCCTTTATCGAGCGCTTTGCACATGTCGTAGATCGTCAGCGCCGCGACGGCCGCCGCGACCATGGCTTCCATTTCGACGCCGGTACGCGCCGCGGTCCGCGCCCGGGCTTCGACGCGCAGCGCCCCGCCGGCGGTCCACTCAAAGGCGACTTCCACGCTCGAAAGCGGCAGCGGGTGCGCCAGCGGAACGAGCGTCGCGGTCTGCTTGGCCGCCATAATCCCGGCCAGCTGCGCCGCCACGAACGCATCGCCTTTCGGCAGCGTCGCAGCCTTCAACGCCCGTTGCGCGTCTGGACTCAGGCGAACGAACGCTTCGGCCCGCGCGCTTCTCGCCGTAACGCCCTTTTCGGAAACGTCGACCATGGAGACACTGCCGTCGGCGGATATGTGCGTAGGTTTCTGCATCGCGGTAGTCGGTACGAGTTGCGCCTATTCCAGGCTAAACCCTAGTAGCGGGTCGGGGTGCTCTGGAAGCGCGCCCAGATGAGGCAGAGCAGGGCCAGGAACCAGAGGACGATCAGGTGCGTGACGTGGTGGGCGTGTTCGGGGCCCGACTGAGTGAACAGGTTGATTTTGCCCAACCCGTACAAAATGCCGACGACGAAAAGAACGATGGCGAGGACGATCGCGAGAATTCTCATGGTTATGAAATAGCTCCAATCCGTGCCAGAATGAGACAGCCTGCGCCGAGAACGACACAATACCAGCCGAACGGGCGCAGATCGTTCGAGCGAAAATAACGCGTCAGGAAAGCGACCGAAAAGTACGCGGCGATGCCGGCCGCTATTCCTCCCACGATCGCTTGAATCAAAACCACGTGCGCGCCGGGCGCGAAGAGTTTGGGCATCTCCAGGAGCGCCGCCGCCAGAATGACGGGCGTCGCGAGCAGGAACGAGTAGTGGGCGGCGTCCTCGTGATTGAGATCGCACAACAGGCCGGCTACCATCGAAATGCCCGAGCGCGAAATTCCGGGAAGCAGCGCGAAGGATTGTGCGAAACCCACGAACGCGCTTTGCGCGTAGCTCAACTGCTCGAGCGGCCGGCCGCCGGTCTCGCGCTTGCGGCGGCGCAGCCGCTCGCCTACGAACATCAGCACGCCGTTGAGCAGCAGAAAAAACGCGGCCGGAGCGGGCGAACCGAACAAGCTTCGCACGGAGTGCTCGAGTGCCACGCCCAAAATTCCGACCGGAATCGTTCCGATCACCAAGCGCCAACCGATTCGTTCGGCTCGGTCGTCGCTCAGCCGCCCACGCACGACGCTGGTGACCAGCGATCGAACGATCGCCCACCATTCCGCGCGATAGTAAACGATCAGCGCCAACGCCGTGCCGAGGTGCAGCACCACCACAAACGCCAGGAACGACGGCGCCGCGCGATCGACGTTATGCCAATGCAGCAGCGCCGGCACCAAAATGGTGTGCCCCAGGCTCGAAACGGGAAACAGCTCGCTCACGCCCTGCAACAGCGCGAGCAGTAACGCCTGACTAAAGGTCACGCGCCCCGGTTACGCCCACGACCCCGACGCAGCCTCCCCTACCAAGCGTAGAATTTCACGCTGAACGTATACGCCGCGGCGACCGGCTTGCACTCGTGCAGGGCCGGACTGTAGCGCGCGCCGCGCGCCATCGCCAGCGCGACCAGATCGAGCGACGAGTTGCCCGTGCCCTGCGATACGGCGGCGCTCGTGACCGCGCCTTGGGCGTCGATCTGTACCTTGATCAGACTAATGCCGCTCGTTCCGTCGGCGCGAGCGGCGTTGGCGATATCCGGCTGGGGCGGCAGTGCCGTAACGGTCGGGGCAATATCGGATTTCTGACAGCTTGGGCCCGCCGGCGTCGCCGCCGCGGCCGGCTCCGGCGTCGGCGTTGACGCGCGCGCCGGGATGTCGCCGGCGCCGCTCGCCGGCGCCGGCGCGCCGTGCGTGCGCGCCGGCGCGGGCCGCGCCGACGGTCGCGGATGCGGTACCGGCGTAACCTTGGGCTTCGGCGGCGGCGTCGCCATGTGGATCATCGCGTCGCTGCGATGCTCGATGGTGACCACCTCGACGTCGTTCTGCCGGCTAGCCCGCAGGCCGTGCGCCAGCAGCGCAAAGATCAAGTGGATCAGCAGCGAGACGGCTACGGCGAGGAAGAGCAGCCGTTGGGATCGACGGCCGAGCTTCATGAAGCCCGTCGCTGCCGGTTATGAGTCGGGCTGGAAGTCTGCGCGGAAAATATAGTCGCCCGTGGTCGGCGCGCAGTTGATCAGCTTGGGTGAGTACGTCGACTGACGCGCGGCCCGCAGCGCCGACTGGTCGATCGACATGTTGTTGGAACTCTTGTAGACCTTAGTGCCGACCAGGTTGCCGGATGGGCCAACGGTCACCTCGACCTCCACCGACACCGCACCCAGGCCGAGCGACCGGGCCGATTCGGGATAGTCCGGCTGGACCGGGTTGGTTACCGTCGCCTCCACGTTGGGATTAGCGCAGGCGGGTTTTTGCGTCGCCGGCGGTGCGACCGGTGCGGCCGTGCCCTGG
>DATCGB010000012.1:0-3761 GCA_036509155.1 Candidatus Tumulicola sp.
GCGATCACCCCGTCGAGCCGCGCCGCGGTCCCGGCTAACCACGTTCGCGCAACCTCGGCGTCGGCAGTCGCGGGCGAAACGACGATCGCCGTATCGCCGGCAAAATTTCGCCGCGCGAACGCTTCGAGCGCCGGTCGCCGCCGCGCGAGCGGACGTTCGAACCACGGTTCGTTCTTTTCGTCGACGAGCAAATCGAAGACGGCATACTTTGCGGGCGTCGACAGCGAAAGGCGCAGCACGCGGCTCGCCGCCGGATGGATCCGCTGCAACAACGCGTCGAAGTCGAAGCCGGCGCCGCTTTCGACGAACACTTCGCCGTCGACGACGAACCGCGATGCCGCGACCGCGCGCAGCGCCGCGACGATCTCGGGGAAGTACCGGGTCAGCGACTGGCCCGACTTCGATTCAAGTTCGACGTCGTCGCCGCTGCGGAAGGCGACGCACCGGAAGCCGTCCCATTTCGGCTCGTAGATCCACTCGTCGCCGAGCGGGATTTGCTGCGCCGGGCGCGTTTCCATCGGTTCGATCGGCGGCTTAAGCGCCAGACCGTCAAACCGCATGGAGCCGGCTCGCTAAGGCCGCAAGGTCGAAACGCCCGCGTTTTTTGAGCAGCGGAGCCCACAGGTCCCCGAGACGTTCGACGCGTTCGGGCACGTCGAGCATCGTAAAATCGGCCGACTCGCAGCCGGCTTCGACTTCTTGCCAGGTGACCGGCGTCGATACCATCGCCTCTTCATTCGGGCGGACCGAATAGATCGAGGCCAACGTCCGTCCGAACGCGTTTTGATTGTAGTCGAGCAGCACCCGGCCGCGCGGCCGCTTCGCGACCCGATACTCGACGATCAGCAGGTCCGGGTGCGCTTGCGCGATCGCGTGCGACAGCGCCTTGGCGGTTTCCCAGACTTCGTGCTGCGTCGGCCCGGTGCGGATCGCGACGTACACGTGCATCCCTTTGCTGCCGGTCGTCTTGACGAACGGCAGCATGCCCAACGAGGTGAAGACGTCGCGCACGATCAGCGCCGCCTCGCGCACGGCCGAAAACGGAGCGTCGAACGGATCGAGATCGATATGCAGGTAGTCGGGACGATTGAAGTCGTCGCACGGGGCGTACCACGGGTTGAGGTCGATGCAGCCGAGATTGATCAGCCACAGCAGCGACGGGACATCGTCGATGACCGGAAAGTCGATGACGTTTCCGGAGCGATGTTCGATCGCGCACGTTCGGATCCACGCCGGCCGGGGCGCCGGGGCGCGCTTCATAAAAAAGAAATCCCCGGTAGCGCCGTGCGGATAGCGTTTCATCACCATCGCTTTTCCGGCGACGTGCGGCAGCACCGCAGTCGCGACGCGCAGATAATAGCGTAAGAGGTCCCCCTTGGTCAGCCCCAGCTTCGGGAAGAAGACCTTGTTGAGGTTCGTCAACGCGACGGCGCGGCCGCCGACCGTCACGGTCGCGGCGTCGGCATCCGCCGGAACGACGCCTACGTGCGGACCAGCAGGTGAACGCTGAAGCGTCGTGCGCGGTCGTGCCACGTGGACTCGAGACGGAAACCCGCAGCCGCGCCGAGTCGTGCGACGTCTTCGTCGGAAAACTTGTACGACGACTCGGTGTGAATGCGTTCGCCGGCGGCGAACGAAAGCCGCACGTCACCCGTGCGAAGAACGACCTCGGTTGCCCGACGCGCCTCCAAAAACGAATCCACGCTGCCGCGCTTTTCGTCGTAGTGCACGACGTGGCTGAAGTTTCGAAGATCGAAGTTGCCGCCCAATTGGTGGTTGATCCGCTCGAGCAGGTTTTTATTGAAGGCCGCGGTGACGCCGACCGGATCGTCGTAGGCCAGTTCGAGGGTCGCGCGATCCTTTTTCAGATCTGTGCCGAGCAGCAGGCCGTCGCCGGGTCGCAGCGCGCCGCCGAGCAGGCCCAGCAGTCGCGCCGCGTCGGCCGGTTCGTAGTTGCCGATGTTCGATCCCATGAACATCGCGAGAACTCGGCGCTCGAGCCGCAGCGCGTCGGAAGTAAGAACGTCGAAATAGTCGCCCGCGTAGGCGCGGATCGAGAGTGCGGGGTAGGCCTCGACCAGCGCCAGCGACGACGTGCGCAATGCATCGGTCGAAATATCGATCGGGCTGTAGCGCAGCCGGCCCTGGACGCGTAGCGCTTCACCGATCAGCAGGCGCGTCTTTACGGCGCTTCCGCTGCCCAGTTCGAGAAAGTCGATCGGCGCGTCGAGTACGCGGACGATCTCCCATCCCCACTGGCGCAGAACTTCGGTCTCGGCAGTCGTAAGGTAGTATTGCGGCAGATGGGTGATCGCGTCGAATAGCGCCGACCCGACCCGGTCGTACAGGTACTTCGACGATAGCCGCTTGGCCGGCGCCGTCAACCCGGCCGCAACGTCGTCGGCAAAAGAGGCGGCGCCGCGTGCGTGCGGGATTTCTACGAGTTCGAAGCGGTCCGTGACCGCCGTTTGTAGTTCGTGCATACGGCCCTCCGTCCGGCGGATTATACCCCCCAACGCTCCGACGAACCGGGCGGTTTCACGGTTTCGGCAAATTTATCCGTAGCCGCGAGTTCCGGAAGCCGTAGAGCGCGTAGACCAGAATGCCGACCGCGAACCAGATGCCGTAGCGTACCCAAGTTGCGACCTCCAGCCCGGTGATGAGATACAGACATACCCCGGCCCCAGCGATCGAAAACATCGGCAGCAGGGGAGCGCGGAACGGACGTTTTGCCGACGGGTTGACGACGCGCAGCACGAGCACGCCCGCACACACGATTGCGAAGGCGGCAAGCGTCCCGATATTCACTAGGGTGAGCAAGTCGGTAAGCGGGAAAACCGCCGCAAACACCGCCACGATGGCGCCGGTTATGACCGTCATCCGCGCGGGCGTACGAAAGACGTCGTGAACCCGAGCGACCGCCGGCGGCAACATGCGATCGCGCGCCATCACGTAAAAAATTCGCACTTGTCCGAGCAGCGACGTCAACATCACGGTCGTGTTCCCGGCGATTCCGCCGATCGCGACGATCCAGTAGAACGTATGGTTCTTGGTAACCGCGCCGAGCGCGTCGAGCATCGCGGCGCCCTCGGACAGCCGGCCGAACGGGACGACGCCGACCGTGCACAGCGCGAGCCCGACGTACAGGATGCCGCCGAGCACGAGCGCCAGGATGATGCCGATGGGCACGTCGCGCTCGGGGCGCTTGGCTTCTTCGGATGCGACCGTCACCGTATCGAATCCGATGTAAGCGAAGAATACGAGCGCCGTGCTGGCCAAGACGCCGTGATATCCGAAGGGCGCGAACGGATGAAAGTTCGCGGGCGAGATCGCGTGGGCGACGACCGCGATGAACACGATCATCGCGACGATCTGCACCAAGACCAGCGCCACGTTGACGTTTGCGGACTCGCGAATTCCGATCGCGACCAACGCGGTAATCAGCAGCGTCACGAGCGCGGCAACGAGGTCGATTTGCGGATGCGCGCCGCCCACGTGCGCCGTTTGCGCCCAGGCCGGCAAAACGAGGCCGACGTTGGCGATCATGTGTTGAAAGTAATCCGACAGCGAAGAGGCCGTGGGCGCGACCGAAAGTCCGTACTCCAGGATGAGATCCCAGCCGATGACCCAGGCCACCAGTTCGCCGAGGGTCGCGTACGCGTAGGTGTAGGCGCTGCCCGCGACCGGCACCATCGAAGCGAACTCGGCGTAACACAGCGCCACGCACACGCTGACGAGCCCGGAAAGCACGTAAGCCAGAA
>DATCGB010000013.1:0-4073 GCA_036509155.1 Candidatus Tumulicola sp.
GATATTCGTCGAAGACGCGCACGCCGGTGCACGTCGCACCGATGGCGCTGGAAATCGTCCGTTCGATATCGGCGGCGGCGGTGTCGAGGCCGACGACCAGCGCGACGTCGCGCGACGTGCCCGGGAACTTGGACCGCGGCCGGTAGTGCGGCAGCGCATAGTCGGGCAGCGCGTCGAGCGCGACGCTGCACAGATAGGCCGGCAGGCGAACGTCGAAGGCTTTGCCGAGGCGCGGATCGAGACGCCCGAA
Organism: Candidatus Tumulicola sp.; assembly: GCA_036509155.1. Taxonomy (GTDB): domain Bacteria; phylum Vulcanimicrobiota; class Vulcanimicrobiia; order Vulcanimicrobiales; family Vulcanimicrobiaceae; genus Tumulicola. Next base: position 251 of record DATCGB010000013.1, read on the forward strand.
GGTCGCGACTTTGCGCCCGTCGATCGTTAGCGCGGCCGACTTTCCGGGATGCAGGCCGGGAACATCGTCGCGAACCGTTTCCACCCGGCGTCCCGTCACCTCACGCAGCAGCGCTTCGGCGTCGCCTTTCAGGCGCAGGAAGCCGCCGTCGCGCCAGGCCGGCTCGTCGCTAGGTTCGATCGCAAAACCAAACGTCAGCATCGGCGTTTCAACGATCGCGCCGTCTTTGTGCGCGAACACGCGACCGATTTCGAAGATGCGAACCGGCGCGTCGGTGCCGGCGAGATATTCGACCGCGCCGTCCACCAGCGAGGAGCGCAGGTAGCGCTGCTCTTCGGAAAGCGGATTGAGCACCTCGACCGGGGCCTCGAACGCCAGACCCGCGCGCGCCGCCCGGTCGAACGGCTCGCGCCCGCGCAGCGAGTGCGTGATGACTTCACGATATGCCAACGCCGCTAGCGCGTGCGCGATCGTATTCTCGCGATCGAACGGACCGCTCGAAATCTCGTGCGACGGTACCGACGGTACGACCGCTTCGATCCGATCGTAGCCTTCCATGCGGGCGACTTCTTCAACGAAGTCGGCGGGAATCGTCAAGTCGCGCCGCCACGCCGGCGAGGTCACGTCGAACGCGTCGCCGGCGACGGCGGTAACGCCGCACCCCAGCGCGCTGAGGTGTTCGGCGATACGCTGCGCGTGGATCGCCAGCCCGAGCAGGCGTGCAACGTCGGCGACGCGCAAGCGGATCGGATCGGCCGCGGCCAACGGCGCGCCGAAAACGTGCGGCCGATAGGCCGTCGCGCCAAGTTCCACGAGCAGTTGGGCGGCGCGTGCGGCGCCGACGTCGGCCAACGCCGGCGCTAGCGCCTTTTCGTGTCGCGATGCCGCTTCGCTGCGCAAGCCGAGCGCTTTGCTCGTACGCCGGATGCGGGCGCCGTTAAAGTTGGCCGACTCCAGAACGATTGCCGTCGTCGCGGCGCTGACTTCGCTGGCCTTACCGCCCATCAGGCCGGCCAGTCCGAGCGCTGCGCCGGAATCCGCGACGACCAGCGCTTGCGGCGACAGCGTCCGCTCGACGTCGTCGAGCGTTACGAGCCGCTCGCCGGCGCGCGCGTCGCGCACGATCAGGCGCGATCCGGCGACGCGGCCGGCGTCGTAAAAGTGTAGCGGCTGACCGGTCTCGAGCATCACGTAGTTCGAAACGTCCACCACGTTGTTGATCGGGCGCTGGCCCGCCAACGCGAGGCGAATCCGCATCCGGGCCGGGGCCGGCCCGACGCGAATTGCGTCGAAGCGCTGGGCGATGAATCGCAAACAGTCGGGCGATTCGATGCCCACGTCGGGGGTCCGGCCCGAGGCCTCGTCGACGCGGCCGGGATTTTCGAACGCCGGCAGCCGCAACGCGGTACCGTATGAGGCCGCCAGCTCGCGAGCGAGACCGATCACCGACATGGCGTCCACGCGGTTGCTCGTAATTTCGACGTCGAGCACTTCGCCGTCCAAGCCGAAAAGTTCGACGACGTTGCTCCCCAACGGCAAGCCCGACTCGAGCTGCATGATCCCGTCTTCGAACCACTGCGCCGGCAGTGCCAGCTCTTCGGCCGAAATCATCATGCCTTCGGACGCGATGCCGCGCATCGTGCGCGGTGCGATGGTTAGTTGCGGGAGGCGGGCCCCGATCGTCGCGACCGCGATGACTTGTCCCGCGGCGACGTTGGTCGCCGCCGTGGCGATCGTCAGCCGTCGATCGCCGCCGACGTCGACTTGCGCGACCTGCAGCCGGTCGGCATTGGGGTGTTTTTCGAGCGTGGCGATCCGGCCGACGACGACGCCGGTAATCGAAGGCCGGGTTTCGATGTCGTCGACCGGAAAGCCGAGCATCGCCAAGCGATCCGCGATCGTCTGCGCGTTCGCGGGCAGATCGACGAATTCACGCAGCCAGCCGAGGGGAACGCGCATCTGTCAGTCGGCCGCCTTTATTGAAGTTGTTCGAGAAAATCGGGATCGCCGTTGACGAACCGGCGGATGTCGTCGATCTCGTAACGCGTGAGGCCGAGGCGTTCGACGCCGAAGCCAAACGCCCATCCGGAATACACGTCGGGATCGTACCCGACCTCGCGCAGCACGTTGGGGTGCACCATTCCCGCACCGCCGAGTTCGATCCATCCCGAGCCGCCGCACATGCCGCAGCTTCCGCCGCCGCCCTTACACTTGGGACAGGTCGTATCGACCTCGGCGCTCGGTTCGGTGAATGGGAAAAACGACGGCCGGAAGCGCACGCTTTGAGCCGGTCCGAACAGCTCGCGGCACATGCCGGTCAGCATGCCCTTCAAGTGTCCGAAGTGGATGCCTTCGGCGACCAGCAATCCTTCGATTTGGTGAAACGCAAACAGGTGACGCGCGTCGACGGCATCGCGGCGAAAGCATTTCCCGGGGGCGACGATCGCGATCGGCGGCCGGTGCTCCTGCATCGTACGGATCTGTAACGGCGAGGTGTGCGGCCGCAGCAGCAGCGAGCCGCTCAACCAAAACGAATCGAAACCTTCGCGCGCCGGATGATCGCGCGGAATGTTGAGCGCGTCGAAGTTGTAGTAGTCCGGCTCGACTTCCGGCCCGATCACGACCGCGAAGCCGTGGCGGCGAAAATAGGCGCACGTGTCTTCGACGATCCGGCGGACGGGGTTGATCGACCCGCGCGGCGACGGGATCGCGGGAAAGGTGACGTCGATCGATTGGGCGAGGTCGCTCTCGAACGCGCGCGATTCGAAGCGCGCGCGCACGTCCGCGAGGGTCGCTTCCATCGCCTCGACGGCGTCGTTGATGACTTTGCCCGCGGTCGGCCGCTCGGCCGGCGGCAACGTCCCAATCGCGCGGCGCAGTTGGGTTACTTCGCCGTTACGCCCGAGATAGGCGACCCTCGCCGCATCTAGGCTGCGCTCCTCGGAGCAGGCGTCGAGTTCCGCCTGGAATCGCCGGCGGAGGTCTTCGAGCGTCGAAGCCAGCTCGCTCATCGCGGTTGTGGATTCCGAATGGCCTTCACGTATCGTGCCTCGTCATGAAATTGAAAAACGCCCGGTGTGATCTCGTACCGGGCGTTTTCAAAACTGACTCGAACTTCTCCGGTCGCTCGGCCCACGTTTCGCTGGCCTCGCAACCGTACGCGTATCTTAGGTTGGGCTAGGCACCGGATGTAGATGTCGATACGCCAAGTAGGCATCGATCGAACCAGTTTGGGCAAAAAGCTTCCAGAAGAAAGTCGCGGTCATGGGCGCTCGGTCTCCTTCTAAGCCGTCGGCTCCGGGGGCGGCCGGTCTCGAGGAATGACGTGAGTATAACATGGGACTTTTAGCCCCGGTAGTCTTGACTTTTTTGGTGGTAAGGACTGTCTTGACAAGCGCGCTCGGGAGCGCTAGGGAGCCTCCTACAGGCTCCTAAGATTCGGCGCTTTTGGTCGCCTCGTAGAGGGCAATCGACCCGGCGATTGCTGCGTTCAGGCTGTCGGCCCGGCCGTCCATCGCAATCCCGATACGGCGCTCGCAGATGGGCTCCCACCGGTCCAAGCCCCGGCGTTCGTGGCCGACCACCAGCGCGGTCCGGGCCGGCCACGACACGCCGGCCAACCGCTCGCCGCCGGCGCGCAGGCCAAGCACCGTGAAGCCGGCGGCCGTCGCCGCGGCGGCAGCTTCGGGCGGGTCGGCGATTCCCATTTTCAGTCGGAAGAGCGCCCCCATCGCGCCGCGCACGACTTTGGGATGATACGGGTCGACTCCCAGCCGTCCGAACAGCACTCCGACGGCGCCGAAGGCGTCGGCCGAGCGCAGCA
>DATCGB010000014.1:0-8887 GCA_036509155.1 Candidatus Tumulicola sp.
CGGCACCCTCTGCGCCCTAACCTTCTTAACCGTCTGGCTGACAAAACCAAAGATCCGCACCGTCTAGCCCTTTTTTCGTTTGTCTGCTAGGGGACGTCGCAGCCCTTGCGAGGTTGTCGGGTGAAGAAAAAAAGCGAGCCGCTTACGCGACTCGCATCCCGATAAAAAAACCGCTAGAGCTTTACGCTGCGGCGGCTTTCTTGCGGCGAGTGGCCTTGCGGACGCCCTTGCGGCGGGTCGTCGTAGCCTTGCGTGTGGTCTTGCGGGCTTTGCGGACGCCCTTGCGCGTTGCTTTCTTACGCGTAGCCTTCTTGCGCGTTGCTTTCTTACGTGTAGCTTTCTTACGCGTAGCCTTCTTGCGCGTGGCCTTTTTGCGGGTGGTTTTTTTACGCGTGGTCTTGCGGGCCTTGCGGGCGCCCTTACGCACGGTCTTGCGAGCCTTGCGTACGGTCTTGCGCGCGGCTTTGCGAACCGTGCGTTTCTTCGCAGCCGGCGCAGCCTTCTTGGCTGCGGCCTTCTTGCGTGTTCGTTTGACTGCCATTGTGTGTGGAGTCATCCTTTCTCTGGCCGGCAAGCGACCAGGGTTGTTGCCTCCCTTATACAGTATTACGAGCGTTGATGCAAGTTTTTGGCAATGACGGCACGCGCGTCGACGTGCGCGTCGACGGTTCCGGCGGCACCGCGATCGTCTTGATTGCGGGGTTCCCGCTCGCGCGCGACATCTGGGACGTGCAAGTCGAAACGCTCGCGCGAACGCATCGTACGATCCGCCCGGACTTGCGCGGCATGGGGAAATCGAGCGTCCCGGACGGCCCCTATTTGATGGAAGTGCTCGCCGCCGACGTCGCGGCGGCACTCGATGCGCTCGGCGTCGAGCGCGCCGCAATCGCCGGACATTCGCTTGGCGGATACGTCGCGCTGGCGTTCGCGCGCATGTTTGCGGAACGCGTTTCCCATCTCGCGCTCGTCTGCAGCCGGCTTGCCGCCGACTCGCCGGAACGGGCGGCCGCGCGTCGCGAACTTGCCGATCGAGTCGAGCGCGACGCAACGGTGCGAGCGCTAGTCGACGCTTACGCACCCGCGCTTACGGCGCCGCAGTCGGTCCGCGAACGCCCCGACGTTGTGGCTCGCGTGCGCGAAATGGCCGGCCGAGTCGGTCCGAACGCCGCGGCGTCGATGTTGCGCGGAATGGCCTTGCGGGTTGGCGCCGACGACATCGCCGGGGACCTCAACGTGCCGGTGACCGTGATCGCCGGCGCTTGCGATGCCATCATTCCGATGGAAGAGGCCAGCGCGATCGCGCGGGCATTTCCACGCGGGCGCTTGATCGTATGCGAAACGAGCGGTCACGTTCCGATGCTGGAAGAACCTGCGAAGGTGACCGCCGCGCTCGCGGCGCTGATCAGCGAATGACGGGCAAGCTCGTCCGGCGCCGGAGCACCGTATAGACGAAGAACCCGGCGGCCACGACCGCCGCGATGACCGCCGCGACGAAAACGATCTTCAAAAGGAAGGCCGCAATGACGAGGAGCACGATGCCGATCGTCACGACCGCGGTGAGTTTGAGAAACGTGGCGAGAAGCGGATGCATCGTAAAACCTCATGGAGAATTGGCGTGTGGACACTTTTACCTACCGGTAAGGGGAGCTGAGGTTTCAGGCGGGAGGTCCGGGCGCCGAAGCTGGCATAAAATGGGGGTATGAGCGCTCGCATGTTTGGCATCGCCGCCGTAACGGCGTTGCTGTTTTCGTGCTTCGTGCCGGCTGCGGCCGAGGCGGCTTTTGCCCCGTACCAACTGGTCTATTCGTTCACCTGGGGGACGCAGACCGACCTCGAGGTGCACTCTTCGGGCATAGACTCCCAGGCGGGGGCGAACGCCGGATCGGGCGTGACCGACTTTACCGGCGGGATCGGCGATCGGGGGACAATTACCGTCGGCGTTATCGCCGATCAGCCGGATAATGGCTTGGTTATTAAGGTCAGCGAGCAGGCGGAAAAGACTCGCTCGGCTCCGGCTGCCTCGTGCGTCGTCTATGGGACCACGGGGGTGATCTGCGATCCCAACGCGGTGGTCAATCCCGAGGAGATGACGCTCATCCGCTTTCTCGCGCCCAACTTCGTCGACCCGGGGTCGATCGACGCGCACCAGCATTGGGATATCCAAAACGCGACCTCGCAATACTCGCTTCGCGCCGACTACCAGATCGCTAAAAACGCCGATGGCATCATGACCATCGACGAGACCCGCGAGATCAAGCAGCAGCAGCCCAGCATCGCAACGACCAACGTCAACACGACGATCGGCTACGATTTTAACCGCACGATTCCGACGTCCGTCAACGAGTACTCGATCGAGCGCAGTCAAGCCGACATGGGGCAGTACCAAAAGGTGAAAACGCAGACCGTCCTCGACTTGAAGTCGGATTCCCTCACCGCCGCTAAGGGTTGAGCACAAGCTAAGGGGCCGAGCATAAACATGAAGGGTCGACGTTGCGTCGCGCTCGGCGCGCTGGCCGCGCTGCTCGCGTTCGAGCATCCGATGCCGGCGGCGGCCGTGACCAGCGGTCCCCAAGTTCGCCATCTGGTCTACTCGTTTACCTGGGGAACGACCAACGATACGGAAGTTCACACGTCCGGTATCGGAATGGTTGGAAACCCGGGCGCCGGGATGAACGGCAGCGGCTCGGCGTCGGGAACCGTGTCGTCCACCGGGGGCGCCAGCGATAAGGGCACGATTACCGTCGACGTCGTGCGCGTCCAGCCCGACGGCGGCCTCGTCGTGAGCGTGAGCGAAGCGGCGTTGGAGCGGCGGTCGGCGCCGTCCGCGACCTGCGTCGCGTTCGGCGATACGACCGTCGTGTGCGATTCCAGCAAGAAGATCAACGCGGAGGAGCTGGCGCTGTTGCGCTTTTTGGGCTCGAACTTCATCGATCCCAATCAAATCGACGCAAATCGGCACTGGCAGGAGCGCCAGCAGAGCGCGACCCGATCCGCCGCGGCCGACTTCACGATCGCTAAGAATGCCGGCGGCGTCATGACGATTAACGAGTCGAGCACGATTCGCGATACGTCCGGTGGGCGGCCGCAAACTTCGGACGTTACCGGAACGATCGGGTACGATTTCGGCCGAACCATTCCGACGTCGATCGACGAATACACCATTCTACGCAGCGAAGCGGGCGAGCAATATCAGACGGTCAAGACGCAAACCGTTCTGCAGTTACGCTCCGACACGTCGGCCAAGCCGTAACGAATATCGCGCCGCGATCGGCGTCTTACAAGCGGCCGAGCCGGTCGAGCGCGCGGTAGCCCGCGACCACCGCGTGTCCGGCGTCGATCCGTCCGTCGGCGAGCATCGCGCGAAATTCGTCGAAGCCGGCCAGTTCGACTTCGAGGACTTCGGTCGGGTCGGGGTGCGGGTCGCGAGTTTTCCGGGCGTCCATTGCAAGAAACACGTACGCTTTTGCGGTGGCGCGAACGGGCTCGGCGTAATACGAGCCGACGAATTCCCAGCGCGCCGCTTCATATCCGGTCTCTTCGAGGAGTTCGCGCACCGCGCACGCGCGCGGGCCTTCGCCCTTCTCGAGCCCGCCGGCGGGAAGCTCGAGGTGGATGGCGTCGCTCCCGTAGCGGTATTGACGAACCAAAACGATCCGCCCATCCGTCGTCACCGGGAATGCGACCACGAATCCTTCCGACTCGCGCACGTAGTAGTCGGGGATGACGGTGCCGTCCGGCAGCTCGAGTTCGTCGACGCGCAGGCGCATGTGCGGCGAGTCCACCAGCAACGCGGAGGCCCGCCGGTGCCAGAGCGGCTTGTCCATGCAGGGGCATATCGACGACGAAGCGTTTGGGCCTCCTGCCGCGAAACGTTCGTCGGATGGAAGATCTCGTACTGATCGCCGGAGGCGGAACGATGGGCGCCGGTATCGCGTTCGTGGCGGCGCAAGGCGGCTACGCCGTGGAAGTCGTCGAGCCGGACGCCGCGGCCCGCGAGCGGGCGCTCGAACGTATCGCGCGCGACGCGGCGCGCGCCGGAGACGAATCGATCGTCAACCGGATTCGTTTCAGCGATGCGATTCCAGCGCGCAGCCCGGCCGCCGTTGCGATCGAAGCCGTGCCCGAACGGTTTGAACTCAAGCGCGACGTCTTCGTTGGTTTAGCCGCTTCGATCGGACCGGACGCGCTGCTGGCGACCAACACGTCGTCGCTCTCGGTCGGCGACCTGGCCGACGTCGTGCCGCATCCCGAACGCGCGATCGGATTGCACTTCTTCAACCCGCCGGCCGCAATGAAGCTGGTCGAAGTCGTGCACGCGCCCGAAACCGGCGACGACGCGATCGCGCGCGCCTTTGCGTTCGTCGAACGTCTCGGGAAAACCGCCGTCCTGACCGCCGATACGCCGGGATTCATCGTCAACCGCGTCGCGCGCCCGTACTATCTGCAGGCGGTGCGCGCGCTCGAACGCGGCGTTGCGTCGATCGACGAGCTCGACGCGTTGGCGCGTGCAGCCGGGTTTCGCATGGGGCCGTTCGAACTAATGGATTTCATCGGGCTCGACGTCAATTTGGCGACCAGCGACTCGATCTTCACGCGCACGGAGGCGGCACGCTTGCGGCCGTTGGAGATGCAGCGCGCGATGGTCGCGCAAGGCCGGCTAGGGCGCAAGAGCGGTGCCGGCTTCTACGACTACGAAGGCGGTAGTCCCGAACGCTTAGACCTCGCGGTTGCGGCGCCCGAGGGCGAGCCGAACGACGAAGAATCGGTTGCGGTCATCGGCTTCGGCGGCCTCGCCGACGAGCTCGCCGAACTGCTCGAGCAGCGTTACGTCACGGTTCAACGCATCGAGAACGACGAGCTGCTCGACGAACTTTCGCTCGACGCCACGATCGTGATCGACGTCGGCGACGGCCTCACCGACCGCGGCGACACGATCGCCGCGCTCGACGGACTGCTGGGCGCGGAAGTCGTGTTTTTCGCGGACGCCTACGCCACCGATCTGGCGGCCTGCGCGCAACGCATGAAGCACCCGGACCGCCTGGTCGGTTACGGCATTCTGGGGTCGTTCGCCGGTCAAGCCGTCGTCGAGATCGTCGATTCGGCGGACGTGTCGGACGACGCGCTCGCGTTGGCGCAAGAACTCTTCGAATCGCTCGGCAAAGGCGCGGTGCTGGTCGAAGATGCTCCCGGCCTGTTTCTCGGCCGCACGATCGGGTCGGTCGTCAACGAAGCGGTGACCGCGATTCACGAGGGCGTTGCGGACCCCGACGACGTCGATACGGCCATGCGCCTTGGGACCAACTATCCGATCGGACCGATTGCGTGGGGACGTGAAATCGGCGGCAAGCGCATCGCGCGCATCCTGGCGCGGCTGGCCGACGCCGAAGGTGCCGAGTTCGCCGCGCACCGGTCGCTCTGGGTGCTCGACGTCGAAGAAGAAGGCGCGACCGAACCGATCGAAACCGCCACCGAAACGCCGACGCTCGGCATGCGTGGGTTTTAGAGTTGCCGCACGGTCGCGAGGTCTGGGTGGTCGACGCCGTGCGCACGCCGATCGGCCGTTTCAACGGTGCGCTCGCGACGGTGCGGCCGGACGACCTCGCGGCCATCGTCATCCGGGCGTTGGTCGAACGTACCCACGTGCCGCAAGATCGTATCGACGACGTGTACTTCGGCGCCGCCAACGGCAGCGGCGAAGATAATCGTAACGTCGCGCGTATGGCCGGCCTGTTGGCCGGCCTGCCGGTCGAAGTTCCGGGCGTCACGCTCAACCGTCTGTGTGGTTCGAGCCTGCAGGCGATCAACTCGGCAGCCCAAGCGATCGCCTTCGGCGAAGCCGACGTGGTCGTTGCCGGAGGCGTCGAGTCGATGACCCGCGCGCCTTACGTCATGCCCAAAAGCGACGCGCCGTTCGGGCGCAAGCAAGAGTTGTTCGACACGGTTCTGGGGTGGCGGATGGTCAATCCGCGAATGCCGCGCGAGTGGACGATCTCGCTGGGCGAAACCGCCGAAAAAGTGGCCGAGCGCTACGACATCGCGCGCCAAGATCAAGACGCCTTTGCGCTCGAATCGCAAATGCGAACCAAACGTGCGGTGGAGCGCGGACGCTTCGCCGGCGAACTGGTGCCGGTCCCGGTTCCGGCGACGAAAACCGCGCCCGCGCGCGACGTTTTGGTCGACGAGCACCCGCGCCCCGAAACGACGATCGCGTCGCTGTCGGCCCTCAAACCGTCGTTCAAAACCGGCGGAACGGTAACCGCTGGAAATTCCTCGGGAATTAACGACGGGGCGGCGGCGTTGTTGCTGTGCGAGGCGGGTACCGGCGCCGCCCTCGGCTGGCGGCCGCTGGCGCGAATCGTCGCGTGTGCATCCGCCGGCGTGGCTCCCGACGTTATGGGGCTCGGTCCGATTCCGGCCGCCCGCAAAGCGCTCGGCCTGGCCGGATTGCGGGCTGCCGACCTAGACTTGGTCGAACTCAACGAAGCGTTTGCTTCGCAGTCGCTCGCCTGCATCCGCGACCTGGAATTCGATCCCGCTAGAACGAACGTCAACGGTGGAGCGATCGCGCTTGGTCACCCGCTGGGCGCGAGCGGAGCGCGCATCGCCACCACGCTGCTGCACGAACTTCGGCGGCGGGGCGGCCGCTACGGTATGGCGACGATGTGCATCGGCGTCGGCCAGGGCATCGCAACGATTTTCGAACGCACGGAGTAAAACGACACACCCGATGAGCACCACAACGACGCCGAGCTCGACGACCAAAACGCAACTGCTTATCGGCGGAACGTGGCGCGACGCGTCCGACGGGGGCGCATACGACGATGCCAATCCCGCCACCGCGGCTTCGCTGGCCGCCGTTGCCGAAGCCACGCGCGCCGACCTGGGAGCGGCGGTCGACGCGGCGCGCACCGCCTTTGACGCCGGAAAGTGGCCGACGATGGCGGCGTCGCGGCGCGCCAAAGTTCTATATAAGATGGCGCAGCTCATCGGCGAGCGAGCCAAAGAGTTAGCTATGCTCGAGGTGCGCGACAACGGGAAAGCGCTCTCCACGGCCAAAGGCGAACTGGGCGCAATCGTCGACTGCTTCGAATTTTACGCGGGGGCCGCGACCAAGAATTATGGCGAATCGATGCCGCCGCCGCTTCCGACGTATCTCGCCAATACGGTGCGCGAGCCGGTCGGCGTGGTCGGCGCGATCGTGCCTTGGAACTTCCCGCTGCTGCTCGCCTCCTGGAAAGTTGCGCCCGCGCTCGCGGCCGGCTGCACGATCGTTCTCAAACCCGCGCCGTCGACGCCGCTCACGGCCATCGAACTCGGAAAGATTGCGCTCGAAGCGGGCGTCCCCGCGGGCGTGCTCAACGTCGTCACCGGATCGGGACGCGAACTCGGGGCGTGGCTGGTCGACCATCCCGGCGTCGATAAAATTGCCTTTACCGGCTCGACGGCGACCGGCAAGCTCGTTGCGGCAGCGGCGGCGCGAACCCTCAAGCGCGTGACGTTGGAACTGGGCGGCAAGTCGCCGTCGCTGGTCTTCGACGACGCCGCGATCGACGGTGCGGTCGCGGGAGCGCTTTACGGCATCTACTACAACGCCGGTCAGGCCTGCGAAGCGCGTTCGCGCATCTTACTGCAGGCCGGCATCTACGATCGTTTCATCGCCGCATTCGTTGAGAAATCGGGCAAACTGAAAGTCGGCGATCCGGAAGATCCGGCAACCCAAGTCGGCGCCATCACGATGCGCGAGCAGTACGACAAGATTAAAGCGTACTGCGATCTCGGCGTCGGTGAGGGCGCCAAGATGATCCTCGGGGGTTCGCCCACGAACCTCGACGGCGCGCTCGCGCGCGGCTTATTCTGGAGCCCAACCGCCTTCGAAGCGCAAAGCGATCATCGGGTCGCACGCGAAGAAATTTTCGGCCCGGTTGCAACGTTCGTGCGCTTCGAAACCGAAGCCGAAGCGATCGCCCTGGCCAACGACAGCGACTACGGTCTTTCGGCCAGCGTGTGGTCGCAGAACATCGGGCGCGCCAATCGGGTCGCGCGCGCGATTCGCTGCGGCACCGTCGCGATCAACACGCCCTACGCCGTCTTCCCGGGCGTCCCGTTCGGGGGCTACAAGCAGTCCGGATACGGGCGCGAGCTGGGCATGGAAACCATGCGGGCGTACAGCGAGACCAAGAGCGTGCTGACCTACATCGGCGAGAAACCGATGGACCCGTTTGGGGTATAAGTACTCGTCATGGCGGAATCGATTAAAATCGGTCAATACTACGACGCAACCTACGGGACGTTGTGGAAGGACGGTACGTACTTCCCGCGCGGGACGCGCGTTCTGGTGGTCGGCATGCACGTCGAGCAGGGATTTTGCGTTCGCTTTCCCGCCGAGCAGGACGGCGAGCCGCTCGAAACGTGGGAGGACTGGACCGAATCCGCGTTCCTGGCCGACGAGGGATCCGTCGATCCGCCCCAGCGCGCCCTCTCGACCGCCGTCCTATCCGAAGCGCGCGACGTTCTCTCCGAAGCCGACGACGGCTCGCACCTGCACCTGGAAGACGACGACGAGTAAGCGCGGTGCGGTTAGGTCCCTAGCAGGATCGGTTCGAATTGCCAGATTTCCCAGCCGGCGCATGTCGACGACAGTTGCGTCGGACTGAGAACCGCAACCCAGCAGTAAGTTTTTCCCGGTTTCAAATTTTTAAATTTAACGCTGCCGCCCTTGTGCGTTTTGAGCGTGAGGAACGGCGTGCCCGGCCGAGGGTTGGCCGACGACCGCGGCGTCGATGCCTGGACGGGAATGTCCGCGGCCGGCGTCCCCTGGATCGTTACCGACACCGTGGCGCTGGAAATCTGCGGATTGGGCGTGAACGAAACCGACGGCGACGGAGTG
>DATCGB010000015.1:0-4405 GCA_036509155.1 Candidatus Tumulicola sp.
GACAGCCGAGCCGTTCGAAGGCTTCGCGCGCCGCTCCGATCGGCAAAAATTCGCGCTCGACAATGATCGGAATGAAGAGGCCGATGCGCAGCCGGCGGACCGCGTCGAGACACGCCGTCACGAAGTCCGGATCGTCGGCTCGCGGAACGCGCACGAACGCGTCGACAAACGCCTTGGTCGCGTTGAGATCGTCGAGATCGACGATCGCGACGAACGACGCGCGCCCGTCTTCGCGTAACGCCTTGACGACCGACTGAGCGGTCACCGTTCCGCCGGCCGAGATCATGACCCGCATCAGTAGTGCATCTCGGTCCAGCGTTGCGGATGTTCGCGCAGCCAGCTCCACTCGCGCGCCATCCCGTCGCGCAACGGGGTCGACGGCCGGCAACCGAGTAGCCGCTCGGCTTTCAGCGGCGAAAGCTGCATGACGCCCAGCTCGGACGGCAGGCGCATGCGCCCGTCGACCAACTCGGACCGCTCGCCGGGAAGCACGTCCTCGCGAATCGGGCGCGCGCGCGCGCCGGTCACGTCGCCGACCAGCGACGCCAAATCGGCGATCGACGTCGCGATGCCGGTGCCGACGTTGAACGAGTGCGCGCCGGTTAGCGCGGATTCCATGCAGGCACGGTGCACGTCGACCACGTCCCCGACAAAGACGAAGTCGCGGCGTTGATCGCCGGCGCCGAAAACCACCGGAGCTTTGCCCTCGAGCGCACGTTTCAGAAAGATCGTGAGAACGCGGCCGTACCACTCGCGCGGGCCGTAAACGATGCCGTAGCGCAGCGAAAAGACCGGAAAGCCGTAGTCGTTCGAGAACACCTGGGCGTATTTTTCGGCGGCCAGTTTGCTCGCGCCGTACGACCAGTTGGGGTCGTGCGGATGGGTGTCTTCGTCGCTCGGCGGCGCGACCGCCTGGCCGTAAATGCACGCCGACGACGCGTTAATCGTCCGCTCGACGCCGGCCTGGCGGGCGGCTTCGAGCACGTTAAGGGTCCCGATCAAGTTCGTCTGCAGGTCGCCGACCGGGTCTTCCATGCACTTGGTGATCTCGAGTTGCGCCGCCTGATGGGAAATCACGTCCTTGCCGCGCGCCGCCGCCACAATCGCGTCGCGGTCGAGAATATCGCCGGTGACGATCTCGACTTCATCGATCGCGCCGGCCAAGTTTTCGCGCGTACCGCTCGAAAAATTGTCGAACACCGTCACGCGGTGGCCGCTTTTGAGGAGGTCGTCCACGAGATGCGAACCGATAAATCCGGCGCCGCCGGTGATCAGGACCGATTTTTGGGATGCCAAGTCGTTCCTTCCGTCAAAAAAAAGGCGCTTGCGCGCCGGGGACCGCCCGAATGGGACCCCAGAAAACGGTGAAGCTGTATTGAACCTCGCCGACGTAAAGTCCGCTCGCTCGCAACGCGCGCCGGCTGCCTGTCGTAAGAGTCGCAGCGCGCGCCGCGCATGGATGCGCGGGGAAGGCCCCGAAAGGGGGGCGCGGGCTTCGGGTCCCGACCCCTCGGATACCGAAACCGTTTCGCGCCGCCGGCGACGAATTCGTCGCGCATCCCCCAGGAGTGCCCAAGCGTCATGAACGTCCCATTCGTCGACCTGACGGCGCAATATGCGTCGATCAAGCCGGAAGTCACCGCCGCAATGAACGAGGTGCTCGACTCCGCGAGCTTCATCATGGGCCCGCAAGTGAGCGCCTTCGAGGAAGCGTTCGCACGGTATGCGGGCAGCCGGTATTGCGTCGGCGTCGAATCCGGCACCGCCGCGTTAAAGCTCGCATTCGAGGCGCTGGGCGTCGGGCCGAGCGACGAGGTTATCGTCCCGGCAAACACCTACATCGCGTCGGCAATCGCGATTTCGGCAACCGGGGCGATCCCCGTTCTCGTCGACATGGACGACGCGTATCTGATCGATACGGCGGCGATCGAAGCGGCCGTGACGCCGCGCACCAAGGCGATCCTGCCGGTGCATCTCTACGGCCAGGCGGTGCCGATGCAGCCGATCCTCGACGTCGCGCGCGCGCACGGATTGCGGATCGTCGAGGATGCCGCTCAGGCGCACGGCGCCTACTGGCAGTCGCGGCGCGTCGGCAGCATCGGTGACGTCGGCTGTTTCAGCTTCTATCCGGGCAAAAACTTGGGCGCTTACGGCGACGCCGGCGCAATCGTAACCGACGACGAGGCCGTTTACGAACGCGTCAAACTGCTGCGCGACTTCGGACAGAAGAAAAAGTACGAGCACCTCGTGAAGGGCGACAACTGCCGGCTCGACTCGATTCAGGCTGCCGTCTTGAACGTCAAGCTGCGCTACATCGACGAGTGGAACGAGCGCCGGTTGGCCAATGCCAAACGCTACGACGCGCTGCTCGCCGCGACCGGTTTCCCCGTGCCGGCGCGCCTGACCGATAAGGGACACGTGTATCACCTCTACGTGACCGAAGTGCCGGATCGCGCGGAGGTGCAAGCGCGGCTCGCGGCGCGCGGCGTTGCGAGTGGCATCCACTACCCGATTCCGATCCATTTACAGCCCGCGTATCGCGAACTCGGCCGCGCGCGCGGAAGCTATCCCAAGACCGAAGCGGCGGCCGAGCGCATTCTCTCGCTCCCGATGTACCCGGAACTTTCCGACGAGCAGATTACCTACGTCGTGGATTCACTGGCCGAGGCCGTCCGGCCGTTGCGCCACGCGGCCCGCGCGTAAATGCCTTCCGGCAACGAACGCACCGTCGCGTTGGCCGGCCTCGGATATTGGGGCCCGAATCTGCTGCGCAACTTCGCCACGTCGACCAACTGGAACGTCGGGTGGATCGTCGACGTCGACGAACGGCGGCGCAGCCGCATGCAGCGACTCTACCCCACCAGCCGCGCGACCGCCGATTTCGACGATGCCCTCAACGATCCGGGCGTTGACTTGGTGGCGATTGCCACGCCGCCCGCGCTCCACTACCCGATGACGATGCGCGCGATCGCCGCCGGCAAACACGTGCTGGTCGAAAAGCCGCTCGCCGAGAGCGTGGCGCAGGCGCGCGAACTCGTTGAAGCGGCCGAAAAAGCGGGGGTGAAGCTGTTCGCCGATCATACCTTTCTGTACGCCGGCGCCGTCGAGGCGATGCGCCGCAGCTTCGTGGACGGCGAACTCGGAGAAATCTACTACGCCGAATCGTCGCGCGTCAATCTCGGGCTGTTCCAACAAACCAACGTCATCTGGGATCTCGCGCCCCACGACCTGTCGATCCTCAACCACATTTTCGACGAGCTGCCCGAAGCGATCGCCTGCCACGCGATGGCCTACATTCATCCGCCGGTCTGGGACGTCGCCTTCCTGCTGCTGCGCTACGCCAGCGGCCGGATGGCGCACGTGCACCTGAGCTGGCTCTCGCCGGTGAAGGTGCGGCGAATGATGCTGTCCGCGAGCACGCGCATGGCGGTTTGGGACGACGTCGATCCGTCGGAAAAGCTTCGCATTTACGACAAGGGCGTGGTGCGCAATCCGACCAGCGAGACGCTCTCGCAGCAAATGGTGAGCTACCGGCTCGGCGACGTTCGCATTCCGATCCTCGACAGCCGCGAACCGCTCGCCAAGCTCGCCGACGACGTGCACCAAAGCATTTGCAACGGTACGTCGGCACGAATCGGCGGTTCGGTCGGGTACGACGTCGTGCGCGCCATTGCGGCCGCGTGCGAGTCGGCCGAACGCAGCGGCGCGTGGGTCAACCTCGAGCCTTAACGGAGCGTTGGATTTCGGGCGTCCGCGCGCCGCGCGAGCGGGACCGCGACCGACAGCACGACGACCATCAGCCCGAGGCCGGCTAGCTGCAGCAAGGCGGGAAGGTACGTCAGACGTTCGGACGCGGCGGCCGAGTCCCAAGCCATCATCCAGCCGTTGGCGACTTCGGGCGCGACCGGCCGGCCGGCGCGCCAGGCGCGCCAGCCGGCATCGTATCCGCTGGCAAAAACAAACACGGATCGGGGCGCCGGCGGGGTGACGCCCGACGGACACGTGCCGTCGGCCAACGCCGTAACGTCGCCGCCGTGCGGAATCAGCGTGCCCGCCGGCGCCGCAAACGCGTATCGCTTCCACGCTCCGCGCACGGCGGTCGTCGTCGCGACGCGCAGCCCCGCGCCGTGCGGCAGCGCTGCGGCCAATACGCACGCGCCGCCGGCCGGCGGCGCGAAGCTCAGCGGCCGCCCCGAGAGCGTCCACACGAACGGGTAGATGCTGTCGGGAAGCCACGCCCGATAGCGCCATCCGAGCGTTCCCGCAACCCAGTCCAGGCGCGGGTCGGCGGTGACCGCCGAGGCGCGCAGATGCAGCCGCGGCGTGCCGGGCGGCTCGAGCGCTACCTCGTGGGGCGCCAGCTCGGAGTAGAGGCGCGCATTTGGGTTGGTGCGCGCCAAGTACG
>DATCGB010000016.1:0-3285 GCA_036509155.1 Candidatus Tumulicola sp.
GACGGTGAAAACGTGACCGAACAGACGCCCGTCCCGCAAGCCGTCGCGCACCTGCGCTTCGTTCGCACCGGGCCGCGTAAGCTTCGCCGGGTCGCCGATGCCATTCGCGGAAAAAGCGTGCGCGAGGCGCTCGTGCTGCTCAAATTCGCCGACGTCTTTGCTGCCGAGCCGATCGAAAAGCTCGTGCGCAGTGCCGTCGCGAACGCCGGCAACAACCACGACATGAACGCGGACGAACTCTACATCGCGCGGATCACCGTCGACGGCGGTCCGGGCGGCCGATTTACCAAACGCCTGGACCCGCGGGCTCAAGGCCGGGCGTACTTCAAGCGCAAGCGTTTGTCGCACGTTACGGTCGTCGTGAGCGAGCAGGCTCCCTCCAAGCCGCGGCGCAAGCGCGCCGGCGCGTCGGTTCAAACCGCGCGCCTGCCGCGCCGGGCGGCGGCCGCGGCGGCCGGCAAAAAGACCACCACGCGCAAGCGCACTGCGAAAGCGGCCGCGGCGAAAGCCGGGGCGGCGGAGTAAACATGGGTCAAAAAATCCATCCGGTCGGGCTGCGGCTCGGCATCACGCGCACTTGGGATAGCCGCTGGTTCGAGAAGAAGCACTATATCGAGTGGCTGCACGAAGACGTCGCCATTCGCAAGTTCTTGAACAAGTGGATGCGCTCGGCGGCGATCAGCAAAGTCGAGATCGAGCGCCGTGCCAACCAAGCCCGCGTGATCGTCAATACGGCCAAGCCCGGCATCATCATCGGCAAGCGCGGCATCGGAATCGAAGACATTCGCAAGAGCCTCGAAAAGCTCACCGGCAAGAACGTTCAGGTCAACGTGATGGAGATCAAGCATCCCGAGTTGGACGCGCGTCTCGTGGGCCAGAACATCGTCGATCAGCTCGAGAAGCGAATCGCGTTTCGCCGGGCCATGAAGCAGGCGATCATGCGGACCATGAAGGCCGGCGCGCGCGGCGTCAAGGTGCAGGTTTCGGGCCGTCTCGGCGGCGCGGAAATCGCCCGCACCGAGCGCAATGCCGACGGCAAGGTGCCGCTGCACACCCTGCGCGCCGATATCGACTACGCCAACGTCGAAGCGTTTACGACCTTCGGCCGGATCGGTGTCAAGGTCTGGATCTATCGCGGCGAAGTGCTGCCCGATCAGCCGCGCGGCGACGCAAACGTTCGCGACCGGGCCGATCGCGGCGGGTTTCGCGAGCGCCGCGAGCGCGGCGGCCGTGGACGCGGGCGCACCGATCGCCCGGCGCCGTCCGGGCAGCCGGCTTCCGATCAGCCGATGACCGTGCAGCCGGCGCCGGAACAACACGCACCGCCGGTCGTCTTTCCGGCGCGCGAGAGCGAAGCGCAGGCCCTCACCGAAGCGGCGCTTCCGAACGAGAGCGCGCCCGAGAATTCGGTCGACGCGCTGGTCGCCGCCGCCGAACCCGTCGCGCCGGCCGACCCCAATGCGGACGTCGTGTTTCCCGAAGGCGAGGTCGTTGAATAATGCTGACCCCCAAACGCGTCAAGTGGCGCAAAGTTCAGCGCGGCCGGATGACCGGGCGCGCGACGCGCGGCAGTACGCTGACCTTCGGCGACTACGGTTTGCAGGCGATGGAGCCGTGCTGGATGACCAACCGCCAGATCGAAGCGGCGCGTATCGCGCTGACGCGTCACATTAAACGCGGCGGCAAAGTCTGGATCAAAGTCTTTCCGGATAAGCCGGCCACCAAGAAACCGGCCGAAGTGCGCATGGGCGCCGGTAAGGGTAACCCGGAGTTCTGGGTGGCCGTCGTCCGCCCCGGGCGCGTCCTTTTCGAGCTGTCCGGCGTGCCCGCCGAGATCGCTCGCGAAGCGCTGCGTCGCGCGGCTGCGAAACTTCCGATCGACACGAAGATCGTCTCGCGCGAGGAGGCTTAAGACGTGAAAAAGAGCGAGCTGGACGAGTGGCGGACGCTGACGGTTCCCGAGTTGCAGCAAAAGGCCCGCGACACCAAAGCCGAGCTGTTCAACCTGCGTTTTGCCTTACGCACCGGACACCTCACGGACTTCAGTAAGATCCGGGCGATGCGTCGCGTGTACGCCCAGATTCAAACGGTCATTTCCGAAAAACGCATCGCGCAGGAGCAGCATGGAGCAGCATAACGTGGAATCGCCCGCGACCCCGGACGCCGATGCGGTGCGGCCCGAGAGCGGCCGTGCGTCGCGCCGCGTCAAGCAAGGGCGCGTCGCTTCAAACAAGATGGACAAGACGATCGTCGTGGTCGCCGAAACGCGAGTTCCCCACTCGACCTATGGCAAGATCGTTCGCAAGTCGACGCGCTTCAAAGCGCACGACGAGCGCAACGAGGCCAACGTCGGCGACGTCGTCCGCATCATGGAGTGTCGCCCGATCTCGCGAGAGAAGCGCTGGCGTCTGCTCGAGATCGTGCAGCGCGCGAAATGATTCAGCAAGAGACTCGCCTCAAAGTGGCCGATAATTCCGGCGCCCGCGAACTGCTCGTGATTCATATCTCGGGCGGAAGCCGGCACAACTACGCGCACGTGGGCGACGTGATCGTCGGCACGGTCAAGGCCGCAATTCCCGGCGCCGCCGTGAAGAAGGGTCAGGTCGTCAAGGCGGTGGTCGTCCGGACGAGCGCCCCCATCCGGCGCAGTGATGGGTCGGTCGTGCGCTGCGACGATAACGCCTGCGTCATCATCAAAGGCGAAAAAGATAATCTGGATCCGCGCGGCACGCGCGTCTTCGGGCCGGTCATGCGCGAACTGCGCGATCGCGGCTTTCTGAAGATCGCGTCGCTGGCGCCCGAGGTATTATAAGCGATGGCCGTAAAACCGAACATTCTCAAAGGCGACACGGTGATGATTCGCCGCGGCAAGGAAAAGGGCAAACGCGGGACCGTGAAAGCTGTCCAGGCCGAGCACCGCACCGCCACGGTCGAAGGCCTTAACATCATTAAACGTCACACCAAACAAGGCCGCGAGTCCGGCAACATGGGCGGTTCGCAGACGGGCGGAATTATCGAAAAGGAAGCCGCCATGCCGCTGTCCGCACTGCAATACGTGTGCGAAAAGTGCAAGACGCCGACCCGTCTGCGCCGCAGCCGGACCGCCGAGGGCGGCCTGCACCGCGTGTGCGCGCGCTGCGGCGAACCGGCCCGCGAGTCGGCGAAGGGAGCGTAACCTCAGTGTCGTCACGTTTGAGAGAGAAGTACGAAGCGCAAGTCCGCAACCAGTTGCAGGAGCGCTTCGGCTACGTCAACCCCAACCAAATTCCGAAGTTCTCCAAAGTC
>DATCGB010000017.1:0-5169 GCA_036509155.1 Candidatus Tumulicola sp.
GCACCTGGGGACGAATATTTCGGCAAAATGAAAATCAGCTATCTCGGCATCGACAACACGTTCAAAGACGGTCTGATCAGTGCGGGCGCGTACACGACCGACGACCATCTGATCTCCAAGCTCCTGTTTGCCGACGAAGCACTGCAGCGCTGGGCCTCAAAGTACCCGGGCGACCCGCAGCTTCCGCGCGCCTATTTCTTAGGCTTTCAAGTCTTTCGCAAAGTCTATACCAAACCCGGACAAGACACCGCGTGGACCTATACCCAGGTGCTGGTCAAGAAGTATCCGACCACGTACTTCGGCAAAGCGATGAAGGCCAGCCTGAGCAAGGGATTCACCGAGCATGTGGTCGCCGAAGCGCTCCCCTGCCCGACCCCGTTGCCGAAGGGCGTGAAGCCCGAGACCACGCCCAGCGCCACCGAAACCCCGTCGCCGGCGCCCGGACAGCCCAAGGTCGAAATCATCACGTCACCGTGCATCGCGCCGACGCCGACGCCGAGCCCCGAACCAACCGGATCGAGGTCGCCGTCGCCCGCGCCGCTTCCCAGCGTTGCGGCGACGAAACACCCCGGCTAACGTCGGCGCCGGCCGTCGCAACCGGATCGTAGAAAAGAAAGAAGCCCCCGGCGATGCCGGGGGCTTCGATTTTGGTTCGGGTGAAGTCGGTTAGAACTTCAGACCGATACCGACGTACGGACCCGCTTCCGAGAACGGACCCGGTGCTGCGCTTTGGGCCCAGCCCTTGTCGCCCAGGTAACCGCCTTCGATGAAGAGCGGAATCCCCTGGAACGCGTAGCTCACACCCAGGTCGTACTTCAGAACGTTGTACTCGAGCGAAAACGGTCCGCCTGGGCAAGGAGACGGCGAGTCGCACGTTCCCTTGACGGACGGATAGTAGTAGCCACTCGCGTAGAACGAGAACGGACGGTTGAGATCCGGCAGTTTTTCGAGGCCGAAACCAACGCCGTTGATGCCCGGATATCCGGCGTTGTTCGAGCGCCAGAGATACCCTACGCCGATGTAGATGCGCGGCTGCAGTATGCGAAGGCCGACGCGTGCATCGAGATCGTAGTCGCGAACGTTGAACGACGGAACGAACGTCGCGCCGGTGAGGCCGATGTTCGTCACGAAGCCGTTCGGATGCTGGTAGTTGTATTGCCGATAGTCGCCTTCGACCATCCACGGCAGGTTGAAGAGGTCGAACTCCACGGCGCCATGTAGACGCCACGAGAATCCGGCCGCGGTGTTGCTGGCCGTGGTGCCGGGGCTGAACTCGTTGTAGACCTTCGGCGAGATGATGTAATCACCAGCGATGAAAAGGTCGTGATACGGGGTCGCCATCGGCGTTGGGGTCGGGGTCGGCGGCGGTGCCGGCGGAGCGGGTTCCGGAGTCGGCGGCGGCGTCGGCGGAATGTACCGCACGACGACGAGACGCTTGTCGGCAACCCACAGGACGTACGCTCCCATGCCTTCCGAAATTACGCGGATCGGCACGAGCACGTTGCCCTGGTAGATGATCGGCGGCACGTCCAGCGGACGAGACTCGCCGTTTATGACGACTTCCGGTTTGCCGACGGTCACCTTGACCTCGGCTCCGGCTTTACTGACCGTCGTCGTCTTGCTCCCCGCATCGTACGATACGGTAGCGCCCATTTGCTCGAACATCGAGCGGAGCGGAATCAGGATGGTACCGCCGCGAACGAGCGCGGCGAGCACACGGCCCTGCTTCAGAACATCGGGCTTGGAGTAGACGTGGTGGTCATTGTAGAGAATCGGGATCTGACCCGACGGCGGGGATCCGAAATTCGCCGGCGGAGCAGCCATGGTCGAGCCTTCTGCCTGGGCAATCGCGTTGGTTCCAATGTTGCCATGCGATGCTTGGGTTTGGGCTGCGACCGCGTTGAGCCCTAGACCGGCTGCCATCAGCAGGGCCAGGACTCCGGTGCTCAGTCGCTTCAATGTGTCCTCCTAGCTAGCTAGTTTAATGAGACCTTCAGCTTGCGTCCGGGTCAAAGCCCCAGAAGGGCCTGGGTTCCGGGCGCAATCCTGCCGTCTCTTTTCGGGAACAACCGATTGCCCCCCCTGCAGCGCGAGCCGGGGAGGCGGGGGGACGGCAGGTTCCACACCTTACCCTACCGTTAAGTGAGCTTTTCTTCAAGCTTTGCCAGAAACTTTGCCCGATCCATGATGTAGCGCTCGTGCGTTCCCTCGGCAACCGCCTCGCGTTCGTCGAAGACTTGGACGGCAAAGCTGACCCGCGGCCCGTCGATCATGACCACCTCGACCTCGGTCCGCACGATGAAGCCCACCGGCACCGGCTTATGGTGCGCCAAATCGATGTGCGTCCCGAGGGTAACTTCCCCGCCGCCCAAGACCGGCTCGATGCAGTGGACGGCCGCATTCTCGATCAGACCCACCAAAACAGAGGTCGAGAGGACGTCGACGCCCTTGTTCCCGGCCTTTTCGGCAGTCATCCACTCTTCGACGCGGCTCTGGAGGCTGTAGGATCGACCGATGTCGAGTTTCGCGGTCATGCCGTGGGAAAGTACGCCCCCCAGTCCGCCACCTCATTCCTCTTGTGACGTGTTAGGGGAGCGGCGCCAAGGGTTCGAGGGTTGGGCTATGAATCAAATCCCAGCCGGCGGCGTATATGACAGCGAACTGGCTTAACCGAAGTAGGAGTAACATGCAGTATCAACGGCTTGCGATTGCCGTGCTCGTGATGTCGCTGGCGCTGGACGCCTGCGGAAAGGGTGCCGGCCCGAAGGGTCCGCCGCCGCTTAGCGTCGACGTAGCCCCGGCTACGCGCCAGAACATCGCTACGTACGTCACGCTCGACGGGCAGATCGCGCCGAAAGAGCAGTCGACCCTCGCGTTCCAGCAGAGCGGGACGATCGTCAAAATTTACGTGAACATCGGCGATGTGGTTCGCAAAGGGACGCTGCTCGCCCAGATCGACCCTGCGACGCTGCAGGCGCAGCTTTCGCAAGCCCAAGCGCAGGCCAATCAAGCGGGCGCCTCCGCCCAGGGCGCGGTCGTCGGCCTGCCGGTTCAGACCCAATCGAATAACGCGGCGGTTCAAACGGCCAAAGCCGCGCTCGACAACGCCAAACTCGTCTACGAACAGAACAAGCAGCTTTTCAAGCAGGGCTACGTTTCGCAGACGGCGCTGCAGCAGTCACAAGCTTCGTACGTTCAGGCGCAGTCGACTTATCAAAACTCGGTGGTCGCGTTGCGCAACAACGTCGTCAGCGCCGAAAACGTGAAGGCGCAACTTGCGCAGGCGGATGCGGCGCGCGCCCAGGCGCACGTTTTGAGCACGCAGCTTTCGCAGACGACCCTGTTCGCGCCGTTCGACGGAGTCATTTCGAATCGTCTGCTCGACCCCGGCGCGTACGCCGGCCCATCGCAGCCGGTATTAACGATTTCTCGCGTCGACGTCGTCTGGATCAACATCAACGTTCCGGACGAAGACCTGGCGTACGTGCGGCCCGGCACGCTGGTGAACTTCAGCACGTCGTCGTTGGCGAATAAGAAGTTCAGCGGTCGAATTCAAACCGTGAACGCGGTTCCGACTTCGGGAACGCTGTCGTATCTCGCGCGCATGCAGCTGCCCAATCCGGGCGACGTGCTGCGCGGCGGTATGTTGATTAGTGCGACGCTCCCGAAACAGCAGCAAAATAACGCGATCGTCGTGCCGCGCAGCGCGGTGGCGCAGACCGAAAACGGCAACATCGTGTACGTCGTCAACGATAATAAGGCCGAGGCCGTGCCGGTCAAGGTCGGGGTCGAAACCGACACGCTGGCTCAGGTCGTCAGTCCGAAAATACAGGCCGGCACGAAGGTCGTGACGACCCGTCCGGACGCGCTCAAAGACGGCAGCGTCGTGGCGGTCAATGGTCCGCCGCCGGCGGCCCCGAGCCCCAGCCCGAGCGCCAAAGGAAGCATGCACTAATGCGGGCACGGCTGACATTCGCGCGTGCGACGCTCGCGGCGTTCGCGCTAGGTGCGCTCGTTCCGAGCGTTGGTTTCGCGCAGGGAACGCCGGGAGCGGGGATTATCATGCCGACGCCGGCGCCGATGCCGACGCAGGGCGGAACGCCGCTGCCCTACCCAGCCTATGGAACGCCGGCGCCGGACGTTTCGCACCTCACGCAGAAGCCGGGCGTTCCGACGGTGGTGTCGTTGGCGCAGGCAGTGAAAATTGCCGTCGCGCTTTCACCGGTTTTCGCATCGCAAAATGCTCAATGGGCCGTGATTCACGCCAAGTACACGTCGGCGAAGCAGGCGTTATATCCCGGCGTGAGCGGCGCCGGCAGCATCGGAAACCAATACTCGAACGGAAGCTTGAATCGTAACGGCGGGGTGCAGCCGTCGAGCAGTCCGGGCGGCGGCGGGCTTACGGGCGCCGGTACCACGGCTTCCGAGTCCGTCTCGATCACGATCCAGCAACTGATTTACGATGGCGGCCGGGCGATCGCCGCGATTCATTCGGCCAAGTCGAGCGACTACGCGGGGCGTGCCACGCTGCTGCGCAACCTTCAAACGCTGGCGCTCAACGTCGCCAACGCCTACTATGCCGTGCTGCAAAATAACGCCACCGTGATCGCCGACGCGCAACTCGTCAAGGAGTTCGAAGTGAGCGAGTCGGCCGTAGCGGCGCAGATTCGCAACGGCGCGGCGGCTCGTTCCGACCTTGCGGCGGCGCAGTTCCAAACGGCGACCGCGCGCGGCAACCTCGTCACCGCGCAAGGTCAAGCCATCGGCGCGCAGGCCGTATTCGCGACGACGCTCGGCCTGGATGCCGACGCCGAAGCGGTGCCCAAGCAGATTGGAAATCAGCCCCAGCTTCCCAATCCGGCCTATGCCACCTCGCTCAAACGCGCGTTCCTGCTGCGGCCCGACTATATCGCCGCCGGCTACACGGTCGAAGCCGATAAGGAAGGCCTGCGTTACGCCAAGCTGGCGCGATTTCCGGTGTTGATAGCCGGCGCGAGCGATCAAGTCGGGCGTTCGTTCGGCCCGTTTTCTTCGGGCTATACCAACGACAAGACGCTCGGCTTGAATATCTCGATCCCGATTTACGACCAGGGACAGACGAATTACAACGTCGCGGTTGCGGCGGCCACGTTAGACGCCGCGTACGACGCGGCGAGGCAGACCGGCTTG
>DATCGB010000018.1:0-5324 GCA_036509155.1 Candidatus Tumulicola sp.
CAAGCCGACCGATCGCAGCCACTCGGTCGCCGCGAACGCGGCCGCCGCGCCCAGCGGCGCGAGTTCGGGGCGCACATGCCGATACGAAACGGCCGCCAGCACGCCCGCAAGCGCGAAGAACGGCGCTTCGAAGAGCGCCGGGCCGAACATGAGAAACGGCCCAAAAATTCCGATGTAGCCGCCGACCGTGTGCCCGATCCAATCGTAGCCGATGGCGAAGAAAATTACCCCCGCGAACCAACCGAGCAGCGCGGCCCATTTCCAGGAAGCCCCTTGCCACACCCAGAACAGCGCCGCTGCCCCGAGGGGAACCAGCCACGCCGCGCCGAGCTTAGGAAAGGCTGCCGCCAGGGCGACCGCCGCACACGCGGCGACGCCGCCATCACGCAATCGCAACGAGGATAGCATGATTCGCAGATTAGGTTTCGGTTTGGTGTTCGTAACGGCGTTCATCATTGCGGCATGCGGTCGACAGGTCACGCCGAACCCTCCCGGTTTGGGACCGGGTGGCGCGGCACCTGGCTACATGAGCGTCAGGTTTGACATCGGCGCCCCGTTCAACTTTTCCAGCTATCAATATTGGATCGTGTTTAACGTCAGCGGCAATGGGCTGACTCCCGATACCCAGCCGTTTCAGAGTAACTGGGCGGCCTATTCGGGGGCCATCGAAATTGCCGGCGTGAACGGAGCCACCGCCGCGTACCCGATTCAGTTCGTGAAGAATCCGTCGCAGCCGCACGCGACGCCGCACTTCCAATACTTGCCCACGACGCCGCAGAATTTTCAGTACAACTTGAACAGCAACGGTGCGGGCACCGAGGTGACGGTTATTTTTCAACGCGCGATCTTCACGCACCCCATCAACTCGCCCGCGCCCAGCCCCACGCCCGTCTCGAACACGTGGCTTTTCAACGCGTTCACGACCCAGGCAAACTCTCAGGCCCAGCTCGTCTTCGTGGATTCGATGGGCGCCGGCGGTCCCGGCGTCCCCCAGTACAGCTCGCCCTCACTGAACATCACGCAGTGTTTCGATAACCTCCTCTACGCGCTCTCGAGCGGACTGCAGATCGATCCGCCCGCCCAAATCGTCAGCGTGGAGCTGGCCAACAATCCCACTAACGGCGGCTGCGGCGAATCGCCTTCGTCGCGCGTCCGTCGCTGAAACGATAGCGGAGGGACCCATGCAAGACCGCGGCATCGAGTGCGCTTATACACCTTGTAACTGCCTGGTAATCGGTTCGGTCCTCGACGGCGAGGCGTACTGCAGCGATTTCTGCAGCTCCGTGCCGGAGGGCGGCTTGGAGTCCGAAACCTGCGCGTGCGGGCATCCGCAATGCGACGCACCGTAGGTTTGCCGACTCCTAGAAATTAAACGTCGAGGGGACGATCGATCCGCTCTGTCCGATCGAGAACGTTTCGGTTTGATTTGGGAATGCCAGCAGGCTCAGGCCGACGTTGACGGACTGTGAGGCTTCGCTGTAGAGCACCTGCACCTGGTAGCAGTTCCCGATCGTACGCGTATAATAGATGATTTTGTTGGCAAAGAATTCCGGCCCCTTCCACTGTAAATCGGTGACGAACTGAATCGATGCGTCGCGGCCGAACGGCGTGGAGAGCTGCAGGTTGGTCGTTTCGAATCCTTGCCCCGGGCCAGGGATGAACGAGCCGCTCAACAACACGACCGAGCGCGCCGAGGGCCGGGCCGTAATCTGATAGCTTACGGGTTGAGCGAAACCGTCAAAATTCGTCGAAAAGCCGAGGGCCATCGAATAGACGTCGTCGTTGAAGAAGCGTATCAAGTCTTGCGCGTTCTTGGTGTTTTCGGTCGGCTGTTGATCGAGATACTGGAACGGTACGAGGGCCGGCCCGTTGTAGTTGGATTCGTTGTAGGTCAACGAGTTGACGATGTGCGAGCCGATCGGCGTGGTGAGGCTCAGATCCTGTTCGATCGCCGCTTTGAGGTCGCCCGTTCCGTAGGCATACTGATCGACGTTGACGGTCGCCTCGAAGTCGCTTCCCCAGACCTTCGCAAGCGCCGGTCCGAACACGAGGCCGGCGTCGCCGCGCCACGTCGCGAGCTGGCTGGTCGGTTCGCTGTATTCGCCGAACGTCAGCTGGGCGGATATGGGAAAGATAAAGTGGGAGAAAAAGTCGTACGGGCGCACCTGAACTTCCGGGACTTTATCGATGCCGAAAGGTTCTTGCGCGAACGTCTTATCGTACTCGAACTGATAGTCGGCGCCGGTGGTCGTGTAATGCATCAAATAGTCGAACTCGGCGGTCGCGTTGAACGACGCCTCTCCGAAGTTCGAAGAGCTGTTGGACATGTTGAAACTGACCGATTGATTGAGCAGCGAATTGAACTGCCGCGTATCGGTAAACGAGAAACTGTTGCTGTTCGATTGCGTGCCGACCGAACTATGGCTGTACGAGTAGTTCTGCGAAGTGTTTTGCGTTTGATGCACGATCGCGCCGCTGAGCGTTTCGTTCGGCGGGATGTTCGTCAGCGCTCCGTAGTTGGACTGGTAGCCGAACTGGAAATTCCCCCGCAGATGCTGCGAAAAGTTTTCTTGCTCTTGGGCCGCGATATTGTAAGTTCGCTGCCCGGCTAGTCGGTCGTTCATGCCGTAAAAGTTGATGCTGACCGTCCGGCGGCCGCGCTTGCTCGAATAAAAGCCGACGTATCCGAGGCCGAGCCCGGCCTTGGTGAAATAGTTTACGATGTAGTATCCGTAGTAGTACTGGTCTTTGCCGAACGGGACTTGGAACTTAATCCATGCGCCCTCGTACGAGTCGTATCCGACTTCGGGGAACCAATGCGGGCGGGCGCGCTGGTCCTGAACCGATCTCAACGGAATGACCAGCCGTGGCAGGTAAAAAATCGCCGCCGCGCCGAGCCACAGGATCGCCTTGTTGATCACGATCTTGTCGCCCGGGATGACGTCCATGGTCTTGCCGGTGATGTGATAGCCGGCGCGCGGGTTTTCGCACGTGGTGACGCTCGGATTGTTGCCGTGGGCCGAACCGTCGGGGTCAGTATGCAGATCGTTCGCCTTGAAATGCACGAACCCGCGCTCGACGCCTTGCGCGCTCTCGCCGTTGCCGTTGAGCAGCTTGGCCGTTTCGGCCAGCGTGTCGAAGTCGATGACGTCGGCGGTCAGGATCGAGTCGTGGGTATGGTTGATCAGAAACGGATGGCCGGTGATCGTGACCGTGCGGACGCCGTCGAAGTGAGCCTTGTCGCCAACGATTTCCTCGTCCCCATAATAAATGTGGACGTTGCCGATGGCGTCGCCGGGCTCGCCCTTCTTCGTCCCGCCGGTGACTTTGTCGGCGATCACGGCGACGTATCCCGGCTCAAGCGTCGGGGCGCCGGTGGGAACGGGCGTCGGGGCGGGGGTGGCGTTACCGGCCGGCGTCAGCGGCGGCGGCGTCTCCCCCCCGCGGATGAGAAAGATCGGCTCGCTCGCGGGCGACGCGTTCGGGCTCGGGGTCGGTATCGGCGGCGCCTGCGCCGGAGCCGACTCGCCCGGCCGGGGCCGTGGGGTGGCGTAGAGCTGAAAGGTCGAGTTGGCGGTCCCCGGTTGGGAACCGGGCAGCCCCGGCGTGGTGACCGGGCCGGGCGAGGCACTTGCCGGCGGCGAGGCGCTGCTTTCCGGCGACGGCGGCGGCGACGCGGTCGCCTGGGCGACGGCGTTTGGTTGGAACGTTTCCGTGCGGTTCGCTCGTTGGCCGCACGTTTGATTGTTAAAGAGCACGAGCGCCATCGCCGCGTTCTTATCGTCGTCGGGAGCGTTTGCTCCGGCCGGAAGTGCGCCGCCCACGAGCACGAGCAAACAGCCGATCGCGGCGACGCCGCGACTCTTCAAGATTTCCCAAGGCACGTCGCTTAGCGCTCTTCCATCCATAGCAACGCCGTGCCGGCCGTCGCCATGACGATGTTCGGCAGCCATGCGGCGAGGAATGGATTGATCGCTCCGTTACGTCCGAATGCGGCGGCTGCCGAAATCATGAGATAGTAGATGAAGAACAGCACGACCGCGAGGGCGATGCCCAGCGTGCGGCCGCGTTTGCCGAAGCGCAGCGCCAGAGGCACGGCCAGCAAAACGCTGATGATGCAGGCGAACGGCCACGCGAGTTTGTCGGCGAGATTGATTTGGAGGTTGCCCAGCGCCGTGCCGCCGATGCCTTGCGATTGCAGCGAATTGACCTGAGTCCGCAACGATTTGCTGCTCATCGTCCAGGGATCGTTGTTGACCGTGCTGACGAACTGCGCCGCCGTCTCGCCCAGCGGAAGCCCGATCGTAATGTCTTTGACCTTCTGTTGGCTGGTCATGAAGCCGTCGTTGTTGTAGCGCGTGTCGACCACGTCGTGAAGGACGAGCGTGCTCCCGTTGACGGTAGCCGTTTTGGCCTGCAGCGTCTCGTTCCACGGCCCGTAGCGCGCCGGCTTGAAAATCTGGACGCCGACCATGGTCTTGTTGTCGGCGGCGACTTGGGTGACGTAAAAGACGTTGCCGGTGTCGCCGTCCTTACGGAAAAACTGCGGCTCGACCGGAAGCGCTGCGGTGTGGTAGACGATCTGGTAGAAGGTCCGCGTCGAAAGCTCGACGGACGGCGGCGCGACCCATTCGTTGGTGGCGTAGCAGATCGCAAACATCGCCAGGCCGAACGCCAGCGGAGCGACCGCGATGCGCAACACCGAGATCCCCGCGGTGCGCATGGCCGTGACCTCGTTGTCTCCCATTACGCGTCCCATCGCCAGCAGCGCGGCGAATAGGGATGCGAATGGGAAGGCCATCGGGATCGCTTGCGGGATGCGGAAGATGACGAATCGCAGGACCAGAAAAAACGGCGCGTGTTGGTTGATGATGTAGTCGGCGGCCAGAAAGAAGATATTGAGCGCCCAGAAAAGCAAAAAGGCGCCGAAGGCAAACAAGAACGGGCCGACCATCTCGCGCAGCAAATACGTGTCGAGGATCGACGGCCGGAACGAGGCCGCGCTAATGCGTTGAATCGGCCGTTGGTGGGTGAGGGTGGCCATCGCGAACGGTGGGTTAGGAGCCTAGTAGCTTCGGTACGCCGCGAGCACGCGCGACACGTATGCCCGCGTCTCCGGGTAGGGCGGGACGCCGTGATAACGGTCGACCGCACCCGGTCCGGCGTTATACGCGGCAACCGCGAGCCTCACGTCGTTATGATAGCGGGCCAGCAGCGACCGTAGATAGGCGGTGCCGCATTGGACGTTTTGCGTCGGGTCGAAGGGATTGGCGATGCCGCACCCCGACGAGGTTCCGGGCATCAGTTGCATCAGCCCTTGAGCG
>DATCGB010000019.1:0-26899 GCA_036509155.1 Candidatus Tumulicola sp.
GGCCCAGGCTGCGATCGTAAAATAGAGCGCCAGCGCGGTAAGCGTGATGTCGTAAACCGTAATCGCGGCGATCGCGAGCCCGACGATGCCTTCGAGCACGAACGGCCACCAGCGTTCGTGCGCTTGCGCCGCTCGAACCGCGGCGACGATCGCGAAGACGCCGTCGACGAACGCGTAGGCCGCGAACAGGACTACGAGTACGAAGATCGTCATGCCCGGCCATAGGAATGCGAGGATTCCGAATACCACCGCCGCGATACCGCGGATTAAAAGCGCCCACCAGTTGCGGGCCAGGACGTTAATCATCGCAGAACTCCTTACAGCTCAAGGGCTAGAGGGTAAAGACCTTACCGTTCTCGAGCACGACGCGCTGCACCGTGCACATCTTGGGTTTGGGGCCGTTCCACGTGTAGCCGACGAGTCCGGTCGCGATGTTGTGATTGATCAGCGCGTTTTGGGTGAAGGTTCCGCGGTCGGTAAAGACGGCGTGGTGGCCGTGATATCCGACCAGAAAGTCGACTTCCGTCGCCGGGGACGCGTGCGTGTTGGAAAAGACGACGTTGATCCCGTTGGTCGTGCCGCCGCCGTTGTTATTGACCACGCAGCTCTGGATGCCGATGCCCAACTGCGAAACGACTTTCGCCTGCGCGGCGGGTACGAAGGACAAAAAGATAGCCAAGGTCGCGACGAGCGTTCGTTTCATCGAAGTTCCTTTCGTTCGTGTCCGAAAAATTGCGCTCATTTGCCGATGCAGAAACGGGCGAAGATTCCGTCGAGGACTTCTTCGGCGGCAGCATGCTCGCTTACATGCCCGAGAGCCGAGAAAGCCCGCTGCAGCTCGCCGGTAATGAAGTCCGCCGGTTCGCCGGCGGCAAGCGTCGCTCGCGCCAGGGTGAGCGCGTCGAGGGCTTCGTTGACCGCATCGAACTCGCGCAGCGCCGCCAGATGCGGCCGCTCGAGATCGGGCGACTCCCCGCCCCAGCCAAGCACCGCGATGGCCCGGCGCAGGGCCTCCAACGACGCCGCGTCGCGCACGCTGCCCGCGAGGGCCGCGGGATCGTTCAGTTGGCGCGTTCCGGCGTCGCCGAGGTCGGCTTTGTTGAGGAACAGGATCCGCTCGCGTCCGTGCGTTTGCGCCAAAATCGCGCGGGCTTCGGCGTCGAGCGGCTTGGAGCCGTCGATCACCACCACGGCGATCCGGGCGCCGGCCAGCGCCCGCTGCGTCCGTTCGATGCCGGCCGCTTCGAGCCGATCGGCGTGCGCGCGAATCCCGGCCGTGTCGACCAGCCGCACGCGGACGCCGTCGATCGCGACCGATTCCTCGATCGTGTCGCGGGTCGTACCGGGGATTTCCGACACGATCGCGCGCTCTTCGCCGAGCAGCGCGTTGAGCAGCGAGGATTTGCCGGCGTTGGGCGGCCCGACGATGGCCGCGTGCAGGCCTTCGCGCACCAAACGTCCGCGCTCGCCGTCGCGGCGCAGCCGTACGAGGTGCGTGACCACGCCTCCCAGGCGGTGGTCGAGGTGCGCCGGCTGGGGATCGGGCACTTCGTCGGGGAAGTCGATGGCTGCCGCCAGATCTTCGAGCACGCCGGCCAGCTCGGCCCGAAGCGCGCCCACTTCGGCGGCCAGTCCGCCCCCCAAGTTTGCCAGCGCGGCGCGGGCGGCCGAACGCGTTTCGGCGTCGATGACGTCGGCAACGGCTTGCGCTTCGTGCAGGTCCATTTTGCCGTTGAGAAACGCGCGCCGGGTGAACTCGCCGGGGCCGGCGTGACGCGCTCCGCAGGCGAGCAGCGCGCGCACGATTTCGCGCGCTACGATCGGCGAGCCGTGGACGTGCAGCTCGAGCAGATCTTCCCCGGTGTAGCTGGCCGGCGCGGCGAAAAAGAGCGCGAGTCCGCGGTCGAGCGGCCGGCCCGTTTCATCGAGAATCGTAGCTTGCGCGGCCACGCGCGGCACGAGCGCCCGCCGCGTTCGTACCAAGCGCGCGGCCAGCCCGCGAACGTTCGGCCCGCTGACGCGCACGATCGCGATCGCGCCTTTTCCCGGCGGCGTCGCGATGGCCGCGATGGTGTCGTGGTCGTCGCGCACCGGTCGGCCGGCGCTAAACTGGAAAGACGACGATCCGCCGTTCGGGCTCTTCACCTTCCGACTCGGTGCGGACGGCCGCCGACTCGGCCAGTGCGATGTGCACGATCTTGCGCTCGGAGGGAAGCATCGGTTCGAGCCGCTGCGGCGCGCCCTCGCGTAGGCAACGATCGAGCGTCGCCAGCGCCAAGTCTTTGAGCTGCTCCGCTCGCCGCGCGCGATACCCTTCGGCGTCGATCGTGTAGTACCGGCGGTTGCTGCGCACGCCCACGTTGAGAATGTTGTTGAAGATCAGGTTCAGCGCCTCGAGCGTGTTGCCGTGGCGTCCGATCAACATACCCAGGTCCGGGCCGGTCACTTCGAGATATTCGCCTTCGGAGCGCGGAATGTAGTGGATGTCGACCTGCTGCAAACCCATCAGCGAAAGAATTTCGGCCAGCAGGTCGCGGACCGGCTTGGCTTCCTCGGGAAGATCGAAGTGCTCGAGCGTACTCGGGCCGGTGTGATGCAGGGGCGGCCCGAACCGGCGCCCGCCGCCGTTGCCCGGAGGCCGGCCGCCACCGCCTCGGCGGCCGCCGCCGCCTCCCCCGCCGGCGCCCGATTTTCCGGGAATGGCGCGATCGCGAATGTTGGCGGGCTGTTCTTCGAACTCGAAATCGTCTTCGTAAAGCATCGCTTGCAGTTAAGCGCCTTTCTTGTTCTTCTTTTTGGACCGGCCCGAGCCGGAACGAGGAGCATTTTTCTTCGCCGCGCCGTTGGAGTTCGCGGCGGGCAGAGCCTTGGCCGGCTTCTCGTCGGGCGGCAAATCGTCGGTAAACACGTGCCCGCTGTCGGCAAACGAAAGCGGTTCGTGCGACTGGCGCAGCATGTACAGCGTTTGCGCCATCGTGAACACGTTGTAGGAAAACCAGTACAGCACCATGGCCGATGGCCAGTGGTACTTCCAGCCGAAAAATCCGAGCATCAGCGGCGAGATGAACGACATCAGCCGTTGCGTTTGCGCCTGCTGCGGGTCGGTCGCCGGCATGCTTCCGAACCTGACGCTGAAATACATCGAACCCGCGTACAGCACCAGCAGCACGATATCGCTGTGAGCCAAACTCGTCGCGAGAACGGTGGGATACAGCGTCGAGAGATGGCTGCCGATCCAAACCCAATCCTGATTTTCGAAGTGCGACTTGTTGTTCATCACCACGTAGTAGACGCTGATGATGAACGGCCATTGCACGAGCATCGGCCAGCAGCCCGCTAACGGATTGACGCCCTGCTGCTTGTACAGCGCCATCGTCTCTTGCTGGAGCTTCGTCTTATCGTCTTTGAAGCGGGCTTGGAGCTTCTTTATTTGTGGAGCGATGCGCTGCATCTTGAGCATCGACTTGAACTGCGCCGTATTGAGCGGCAGAAAGACGATGCGAATGAGTGCCGCCAGGATAATCAAGCTCCAGCCGAGGTTGTGAACCGGCTTATTAATGGTCCACACGATCTGCGACATCGCGTTGACGATCGGATCGAGGAGGTGCAAGGGCTACCTTTCAGCGTGACGGCAAACGTCGGGTACGAAGTCTACGCCGCCGGGATTCCAGGGATGGCAGCGCGCCAGACGCGCCACCGCCAGCCAGCTGCCGCGAAGCGCGCCGTGATCGCGAATCGCGACCAGCGCGTACTGCGAGCAGCTCGGATAGAAGCGGCAGGCCGGCGGCAGCAGCGGCGAGATCGCGATCTGGTAGAGCCTGAGAAGCGCGGTAAGGACGAATCGCATCGGCACGTTACGCGCGGGCGAACGCCGAGACGAACTCGGCGTGCAGCGCTGGATAGCCGATACCGGCGGCCGCCGGACGCGCCACCACGAGCAGTCGTACCGCACCGCTTGGGGCGAGTGCTTCGTTGACGATCGCCGCGAGGCGACGGCGCAACTTATTCCGGGCCACGGCCTTTCCGATCGATTTATTGACGGTGATGCCGACCACCGAAGTTAGATCGCCGGCGAGCGCATCGGTAACGTAAATGGTGAGCGTCTTGCTCGAAGCGCGCCGGCCGCGTTGCCGCAGACGGGCAAAATCCGCCCGGCGGCGCAGGCTGGCGAAGCTGCGCATCAGACGGCTAAGCGATGGCGGCCCTTTTTCCGTCGCCGGGCGAGCACCTTGCGCCCGTTCTTCGTGCTCATCCGCTCCATAAAGCCGTGCACGCGCTTGCGACGGCGATTGTGCGGCTGGTACGTCCGCTTCATGTGTAAACTCTTCCTTATTAAACAAAAACGGCTGCCCCGCGGTCGAAGCCGGCGGCAGACAGCCCCTGATTATAGCCAGCCCAGGCTTGGAGCGTCAAGGATACGGATCACGTCGCCGTAGGTCCTACCTGGGTTGGGCCCGCCGCGCCTGGTACGATCTTAGGATCGCAGTAAGTTAGCGTTTGCTTGCTTTAACGTCACGAGGCTCAAAGCGGCCGTATGGAGTTACTTGACCCTTGGCGGTTTGGGGCGAGCGCCGCCGGAGCGCAACTTCGCCGATTCCCTTGCGGCTTCGGCGAGTCTGGCCGTCAGTTCGCGAACCTCTTCGCGCAGTTGAGACTCTAATGCGATAACTCGGCCGCGCTCCCGATCGAGATCCTTGAGCACCATGCTTAGCTCGTGGTCAAGTTGCGTTACCCGGCACTGCAGTTCGAACTCGTCTTGGAACTGTGTAACCTGCTTTTCATCGCCCATGCCACTCGTTTCGTGCAATTGTATTTCGGCGCTCAGATCGTCAGGGCTCCTGGAAAGTCTAGGTTTTTGTAAGGTATCGGAAGCCGTGCCTGCCGGTACCGCCTTAACCACGAACTGTGCCGTCTCCGATTCGGGATCAGCCTCGACGATGCGGATCACCGCTTCGGAGAAGTCGGATCGGTGTACCTTCGGGAATCCGGGGTTCTCGCCAAACATCGGTAAGATGATGCGATCGATCGATTCGAGGCAATACCCGGATCTTTCGAAAAGAGTCTCGACGTCTTGCACCGTCCCTGCCCCGGGGCCGATTTCGTCGGACTCGCCATTCATTAAAGCTAAGCGAATGGCGCCGTGCGCGCTATGAGGAACGACGGCTATCACCGCCCCACGCTCCGTCAATAAGTCCCGGACGGCGGCCAAGATTTGCTCCGGCTCGCGCAAGTACTCGATGGCGCCTTCAAAGATCGCAACGTCGAATCGAGCCTCCTTTAGACTCCCGGGCAAGACGCAGGCATTGGGGTCCAGGACGGCGACCGCGGGGCAGAAAGTTCTCGCTTGGGCAGCGGCCTCGTCACTAAGGACTACCACTTTGGTCTTCCAGCCCGCCGCGTCGAACCTCGTCACAAGTTCGCCGGCGACGCGCCCCACAATAAGGGCCGCTCCGAGCCGTCCGATGCCGCCCTCAACCTGTGCAAGGATTGAATCCAGGGCGGAATTTTTGCTGTCGCGGCGACCATTGTCCGAACCGGAATACGCTGAAGGCATTTCGCTGATATGGACCGCTTTCGATGGCCTCGGGGAATGCGTAAAGTTGACGACTCGCTTTCGAGGTCCTAAGGGCGATTCTTTCGTCAATTCCGTCTTCTAAGCGCAGCGGCGGCAGGTCCTCCGCTGCACTGGGTTCGAAGCTTCCCACTTAAAGACTCACGGAGGCGTGGCCCAATCTCTGCGCGGATGTGAAGAGCGAAAGACGGCCTGACTACGTTGCCGCGGGCGCCGAGGCAATGTGGAATCTAGGGACGAGCTGCGCGGACATTGACTGGCGCGGCAAGGGGGTGTGGGAGTTGATGCCGCTTATTTGCAGCTGGTTCGCCGTTATGGACTCCAATGGGATAAGCGGCGAACTTCCTTATAATGATTCAAGCAGGATAAGTGCTGCTGCTGTGCCGTGTCGGCGCAGAGCCTTCGTTTCGCCTTCGAACCGCTATCATGGATAGAGAGCAGATCGTTCATCGAGTCGGTCAGGTGGCGGCCAAGACCTTCGGCTGCGCGTCGGACGCGATCCGCGAACAAACGGTCGCGGACGACGTGCCCGGATGGGATTCGCTAAGCCACACGATTTTTATTATGGGCATCGAGGAAGAGTTCGGCCTCGAATTCGATGTGTCGACGGTTTTTTCGTTTAACTGCGTTGCCGACTTGGTCACCGCCCTTGAGGACCGGGCCGCGTGACGAAACCCACCATACTGGGCGCGGGGAGCTGCGTAATAGAAATATTGCTCGATGGCGTGAGAGCGCTTTCCTCGAACGAAGAGCGATTCGATTTCATAATGTCTCTGGATGCGCCGACCGGGAGAGAACGGATCCCGGACGATGCCTTGGCTGCATGCGAGCTCGTGATCGAGGAGGCCTCGCCCTGGAAGCGACAGCACGCGCTTTCGGACGAAGAGCGCGACAAACTTCCAAGTACCTGCGAAGTACTGCGTGTTCCGACCATTCATTTTAACAGCCTATGGCCACTCATGATTGCCGATCCCCGCAACACCCCAGATCCTCCGGATGCCCCGTGGGGGAGGCTTCCATTCCCGATGGGCGATCGGCTGGCATTAAGCGTCATGAACGGCTCCAAGGACACGCGCGAGCGGCTCTCGGCGTACTGGACGACCGACCTACACTCGGTCGTAAACGTAGGTCGCAATCACGAGCTAGAGCTCACCGACATGTTCGCACGCGAAGTTGGCTGCGACATTCAGATTGCGGCATACGTCGCGGCGAACTTCAAACAACGTCGTTTGTTCTACATGCACCATCATCCGACGCCTGAACTGATAACGTTTGCCCTCATTCAGATTCTCTCGAAACAGCCGGTTCGGCGGATAATGAACCGTCCCCTTACCGCAGTGATTACGGATGCGCCAAACTGGATAGCTGAAAGGCGCCCGTTTCCCGGCGCGGATGCGCCCATACATCCGGCCGTTGCAAAGTTCTTCGATCTCAGTTGGTATCGCGACGACATGACATACCATTGGTTAGGCGTCGATTACACGTTTGAAGATTGGATTGCGTTTTACATTAACTACGAGCCGTCAGTTCAACAGAACACTGCTGAGGACAAATGATGCCTGGATCCATCGCGGAAGATCCGCTTGCTGGGACGATTTGTGACCGAGTACTCGAAAATGCTCTTAAGGATCCGGATAAACCGTTTGCGATTGTGTTAAGTAATGGCTCAATCGAGATACTAACGTATGCTTCTTTAGTTGATCAGGCTTCGCGTTATCGTGATTGGTTCGTCGAACGTAACGTAAAGTCGGGAGACACGATCGCGATCATAAGCGCACACGGAACCCAGATATTTCCGGCTTTTATAGGCGCGATGCTCGTAGGCGCGATTCCAAGCGTTTTCCCTACCTTGTCCGCTAGGCAAGATCCAAAAATGTTTTGGGGTACGCACCAACGAGTTTTTGACCGCGTGAAACCCGCCATGCTTCTGACTGACGGTACCAATTTGGCTGCGATAAATGATCACATCATCGGATTCGGAGACCGGACGTTCCCGATAGCTCCATTACCTCAGACCGTCAATGCACCAGCGCGATATGTCACAAAAACCCAAAGTCGCTCGACGGCTTTCCTTCAGCATAGTTCGGGAACGACCGGCTTGAAGAAGGGCGTGCAACTGGGGCACAGCTCCGTCCTAGCTCAGGTGTCAAGCTACGCGCGGTCTCTCGAAATAACCGGCGAAGATGTCGTCGCGAGTTGGCTGCCGCTCTATCACGACATGGGTCTCGTCGCATGCTTTATGTTGCCTTGCGTCTTAGGGTTAACTACGGTTTATCTCAACCCGTTTGAGTGGGTGTTAAGGCCCTGGGCGCTCTTGGACGCAATCGAACGGTACCGTGCCACGCTTGCCTGGATGCCCAATTTTGCTTTCCAGCATATTGTCCGCACGGCGCCGCGGGGTCGAACGTGGGACTTGTCGTCACTGCGCGCGCTCGTTAACTGTTCGGAACCTTGCAAAGCTTCAACATTCGAAACGTTTTTTGATCGATTCCGGTCGAGCGGCCTGCACGTTGAAGCACTGCAAGTATGCTACGCGATGGCGGAGAACGTCTTCGCAGTGACGCAGACGACGCTTGGGAAGCCTCCTCAAGTGATTACCGCGAAGCTGCAGCCGGCTTCCGCGCAAGGTGCGATACTGCCCGTCGAACGGCCTTACGGCGGAGATCAGAATATCAGGTATCTTTCGTGCGGGACGCCGATCGATGGCGTTTTGGTGCGGATCGTCGGCGTCGATGGGAACGAGCTTCCCGATGCCCGCATTGGAAAGATCCAGATCGCCGGGTCATCGTTATTTAGCGGCTACCATCTAATGGGTGAAAATCAACTCGTTGAGAATCGATGGCATTCGACGGGAGATCTCGGTTTCATGAATGGCGGTGAACTCTTCGTCACTGGTCGCAGCGACGATGTGCTGATCGTCCGCGGAATAAATTTGTATGCGCACGACCTAGAATATGCGGTTAACGAGGAGGTGGCAATCAAAGCCGGACGCGCGGTCGCTTTTGGGGTGTTTAACGAAGCCACGGGTAGTCAGGATCTCACGATCGTTGCTGAACGCGAACCAGGAGGGGCTATTGCGAGCGACATGGACGTCGTGCGCTCGATTAAGTCGAAGATCTTCGCTGGTACCGGGGTTACGGTTTCGGACGTGCGGCTCGTATCGCCGGGCTGGCTGATTAAAACGACTAGCGGCAAAATAAGTCGCGAAGCCAACGCCAAGAAATACGTAAAAGAATTTGTCAACCCCTAAAGTGCGTTGATCTCGTCGTCGCGCATCAAAGAACGCCTTTAGTAGCGCTGTTACATCGGGTCTGGGACTAAGGATCCTGCTAGACCATTGTTACACATCCAGTCATAATAGGAGCCGTCGCCAACGCGGAATGGGTCGAGAAATCGGTTTTGTAGAGACTTATCGGCTCTATAGCGCAGTCTGTGATCCTGCTCAATCGCAACCCCATTATCGAAGACGCTGTAAGCCCAGTATCCATTCGGAATGGCGGGGTCCGCAGCCCCAGCGATCTGGCGTTTGTACCAGTTCCAAATCTCGTACACGGGAAAGTTATCGGCCGCATATCGTTTGGTCATGACGTCGCCAATTGGCCCGAGCTTCGTGAAATGCCAGAATCGCAAAGGTGAGCCGTTAACGGTTACGCCGTCGGGCCCGATCGCTACCTTGCGATCCACAAGGTTCCAGCTAGCGACGTTATAACCCGGATCCCTTAGTATCTTAACCCTGTCGAAAAGCGCCGGAACGTGGTCGCACCAACGCTGATCGACAAACAACCCATTCGGGATATCGTCGTAGCCGTACGACAGGAGCCTATCGGCCCACCAATCCGCAAACCGCCGGCCCTCGCCCGAGGTTCGAATCGCGCAGAAACCAAGATTATAGATCCCAGTCTTTAGAGAACATATCTCGTTGTCGATAATAGCGCGGGGATCGGTGGCGGGGGTTACCGTGTGCGGCGTTAGCACTACGTCCCAAGTCTCCAAGAGCTCTTCTATAGGGGCAAGGGATGAGAAAACGCACGTGTCGGGGTCTAAGTAGACGACGGCGTCCGCGTCGCTAAAACAAGCCATCTGGACAAACGGACCCTTGACGGCCGTGCACGCTTCGATGACGTTGTGTTTGAATATCCAAGAGCGAAATTCGTCGATCCCCAGTCGGTCGGCATATTGAACGGAGTCGAAAGGTTCGTCGTCCGCGACAAAATTAAAAGTGCGGGGGGGTACGTCTGTTATGAGAGCAACGAGCTCCCAATGCGGCTGGTACCTACGAAGCGATCTGAAAAGTACGCGCGCCCGGTCGAGATACGCAAAAGTAAAGCTGCTAAAGCACAGGACCCTCATTGTCGGCCGACGCTGCTGATGAGATCTGCGGTCATTTGGCTAAAATCGAGCGTAAAGTCTCGGGTTGGGCGTTGCGAGCGTGCCAGGGATAAAACGCTGCCCGATTCGAAAATTTCCGTAAGCTCCTCTTCACCGGCGGGAACGATCCCCTTGCCGGTCTCGGCTAGCATCCGAGCCACGTTTCCGCTGTTGGCCGGCGCAATGACGTAGGCGCCTCCGGCAATCGCCTCATAGGCGGTGAAGCAAAACGTCTCGGGCCAGAGTGACCAAATGATTGCCACGTCGATTTGCAACTCATCCACCGCGCGGACCATCGCATCGAGGGCTCCATCTTCGACGCGTACGTTTAAGAAACGAAGCGGTAGTCCGGCTTGCTCGTTCATGCCGAGGTGGAAGAACGTGTAGCGATCGTCACCGGCAAATCTAACGATTAGGTCGCGGAAGACCGGCCAGCCTTTGTGCACGGCGGGAAGGCCCAAGAAAGCTACTCGCAAAGGCTCGGCGTCGCGCAGCTTTTGTGCCGGGGTTTCCTTCGGCGACGCGTGCTTTAAGCGGCAGTGTGGGTGAACCACTGCTCCGCCTTGCGGGCGAAGGTTCGTCCCCGATTTCCAGGTTTCTAGCGCCGACTTCGCGGGCGCCACGACCGTGAGGTGAAACTGAGAGAAGAAAAACTCGTGGTCGGCTAATTGAATTCGACGGCGCTCGCCGTAGATACAAAGGCGGCAAGTCGTACTGTCGGGCTCGGGAACTCCGCAAAATTCTACGTCGTTGCGCAAGAGTTGAAGACCTGCGCAGATGCTCGCGTAGTCGTGAAGCCAAAAATACCCCCGTCGCATATCGACGGCTTTGAGTATGGTCGCCAGCGCTTCAACATTGTGTCCTAATAGGCTGTGTATCGCAAACGTTCGTGACGGCCAAGCGTTCGTGGTATCGATCGCCTCGTGTAGCGCGCTTTCAATCGTGCGGGATCGAAAATGACCGGCCAGCACGCCGTTGACGAGCACGCCGATCAGTGGATCTTGATGCTCGCGATCCGTAACCAAAGAGGTTCGCCCGGGGAAGAGATGAACGTGGTCGATTCCACGGCTTTCGAATGCAGCGGCCTCGCGGCGCAAACAGAGCTGCACGCCGCCGACGTTCTCGCTAAAGTCATCGTGGCTTACTGAAACATAGAAGGCCTTTTGTTGCGATCGAGTGAGAGAAGAGAGCGCTCGTAGCAATTGATGTCTCGATCCGGCCCTCCAATTTGGAACTTCGGTCGCGTTGGCCATGCGCTGTTCGACGGTCGACTGATTGGACAGCACATAGTACCGAAATCCCAGGGGCTTTCGGGGGCCCCGTCCTTCCGCACGGCCCGCAATCAAATAATGATAAAACGGGTTCATGCCCGCCTGCCCGACGTCCGCGTTCTCCTCGAGGTAGCCGGCGATCGAAAAGAGCGCGTTTGGGTCGCGCCCCTCACGCCACCCCTGCTCGATGAAATGAGTAAGTGGGTCGACCCCGGCCTGAGCTACATCCGGATTTAATGCCAAATAATATTTTGAATCAAAACCATTTCGAATCACTCGGCGTTCAAAATCCTCGTCAGGTGGGGCG
The DNA here is from genome assembly GCA_036509155.1 of Candidatus Tumulicola sp. Taxonomy (GTDB): domain Bacteria; phylum Vulcanimicrobiota; class Vulcanimicrobiia; order Vulcanimicrobiales; family Vulcanimicrobiaceae; genus Tumulicola. The sequence continues at coordinate 11,519 of DATCGB010000019.1, forward strand.
TCGCTATCTGCGACCGCGCTAGGCGGTGCCGCTTCCGCATACCCGGTAAAGTACGCCGATGCATGGCGCGAAGGTTTCGCACTTCTACCTTCCTGCGCGCCGAATTCCAGATAGTGGAAGAGGGGGATGATTTCAGAATTCGCGATATCGGGATTGTCATCGACGTAGGCCTGCGTCGAAAACCAAGGATTTGGATCGTATCCCTGCTTCCAGCCTAACGCAGCGTAGTGCGAAGCTGGCGTGAAGCCTGGCGGCAAGTTGCCGTAAACGCGCAGGTAGAACCTCTCGTCAACCGCCCCCGCCAGAGTCTCCGCCAGCGAAAGCGAAGCACCCACACTCTGCATAGCCTTAAGTCCTTCATCGAACACCGCGTGGGCCCTTCCAAAACCACGCGAATTGTGTCTACGAGCGAGGATCTGCCACCACGTGTTTTTGCCGCTGAATGCGCGTGCTATCGGGAAGATCGGGCCGTAGACGTTGGCTTTGGGGTGGCGACGATCAACGCAAAGTCACTGCCAAGCTGGCCGCTATCGATAAGCACGTCTTCGATACCGAAGAGCGTATCGAGGACTGCCATCGAAAGTGAGTCCTCCGTTCGAAAGTTGCCGGCAATGCCGCGCAGCAGGAACCGCAGAAGGCTTCCGCCGACTGCGCGACATCGCACGACGTCGAAGTGGCGACGCAACACCGCGAGAATGCTGGCGGAAGAAACCGTTCCTGGCTCTTTTTCGGGAAAGCCCTCTGAGCCAGGAAGTTCGACGGTCTCCAGTGGTCTGGCGTCCGATAGAGGCGGATATCGGTAACGGAGGGGTATGAGGGAAAACGCCGCTTCAATCGCCTCTCGCTGGACGCGCCCGATCGCGTCTCGAGCCGCCCCGACGTACTCGTGCGCAAAAAGCACCCCGTCAGGCTTGAGCGATCGCGCAATCTGCCTAGTAACATGTTCCAGGTCGGCAATGCGGCAAAGCGTCGAATCACACCACACTGCATCGTACATTGAACGCGGAAGTCGTATAGTGGTCAAATCTGCCGTCGTATAGCGCATGCGGCGATCGCTACCGGTCGTAGTCGCTGATTCCAGCGCGGTTTCAGGAAGTCCGATAACGTCGCACCTTGCAAAAACATTGCGCCGTAGCAGATCCTGCTCGAGCCATGTGGAATCGCGACCGAGAACGAGCATGCGGGACGCGCCCAATAAGGGGGCGTTTAGAAACGACAGGCAATACACGTGCCAACCCATATCGGGCCGACCGCTAACGCGCATGTTCATTCGCACCTGAACTTCCGGAATAGCGGTCCACGCGATTTGCGGCCTATTCATCGGCGGCAGGCTTCCGCATTCTGCACGAGAACTCCCGCGTCGCAGGAATGCTCGCCCATGCCCGTCTCAAGATCGCTCTCCTTCGCTTTTATTCACGTCCGCAAGACAGCGGGAACGTCGATGTCGCGCGCGCTGGAATCCATCGACCCGCAGCTATATCTAAACGAAAAGGGACTTTGGGACGTGTTGTGTGTTCATCCCGACCGTCGCCACTTGCTCGAGAAAATTCGAGCGTTTTACCTCGTTGGTTCGGTGAATAACTTTCCACAGTGGCACCTGCCGGCTGTTATCGTGCGCGATCTTGTTGGACGTCGCGAATGGCACGGTTTATTTAGTTTTGCTTTCGTTAGAAATCCGTGGGATCTCGTCGTTTCAGCCTACCATTTCGAAAGACGATATCTCGCTCAGACTCATGTGAATCGCGTCGAACCGGATCGAGCCGAAGCGATTCGTCGGTGCGCTACCTTCGAGCAGTTCGTTAGGCTGTATCCGTTACTTGAACCGCTCGATATGACGTCTATGATCGTGGACGAAAACGATCGAAACATCGTCAGTTTCGTCGGGAGATTTGAAAGCCTGAGCACTGATTTTGCCGAGATATGCCGGCAAATTGGAGCGAGCGGAGTTGGGTTGCCGCATGAGAATCGGAGCGAGGATCGGCGCGACTACCGATCGTATTACAGTGCCCAGACGCGCCAAATCGTGGCCCGATATTTCTCTCGGGATATCGATCGCTTCGAATATGAATACTAGACATTATCTCACAACCGAACCCGTTCTTACCGACCTTCGCCAACTGAGTTCAACCATTTTTAGTGAAGGGCGATGCCCACGGGCTCTTTTATTCCGCTGATCGTGGGGCTGGTTTGGCTGCCGTTCTTGAGGTAGCTGGTGAGATTCTTGCCGCCGTAGTTCGTTACGAAGATCTTATCGCGCGAGTTGACGGCCAAGCCGTACGGGCCGTTCAGACCCGATAGTATCGTTGGTTTGGTCTGAGTCCCATCCGCAGCGTACGTGGTTACCATGCTACTGCCGGCGTTTGCGACGAAGATCTTGCCGCTGTTATCGACCGCGATGCCGCGGGGCGAGTTGATGCCTGCCGTAATAGTCGGCGTCGCGGGGGAACCATTCGCCATGTAAGTAGTAATGGTATCGTTGGCAGAGTTGGCAACGTAGATCTTGCCGGCGCCGTCAACCGCTACGCCGACCGGCGCGTCTATCCCGGTACTGATTGTTGGGGTCGTCTGGGTCCCGTCTGGCAGGTACGTCGTTATGGTATTGTTGCCCGTGTTCGCGACGTAAATCTTTCCAGCCGCATCGATCGCGATTCCGTAGGGCTGGTTGATGCCGACGGTGATGGTTGGATTTGTGGGGGTTCCGTTTGGCTTGTAGGTCGTCACCGTGGCATTTCCAGCGTTCCCGACATAAATGTTCCCGTTCGCGTCCGTCGCAAGACCGACGGGTGCTGTGACCCCATCGGTGATCGTCGGATCTATGCGCATTCCGCCTTTCGTATAGGTGGTGATCGCGTTGCTGCGATGGCTGGCGATATAGATGCGCTTGATGCCGGCGTCCGCGTCGGGATTGCCGACCGCATTGGCCTTGAGGGCGTTGTCGTGCACGGCGGAATTGCCCACCGCCGGTATGCCACCGAGGTGAGCGGAGCCACTGCCGCCGCCGCATGCGCCCAGCAGAACGGTGCAGCCTGAGATCAAGCAGGAAAGTCGTAAGAACCGCATGGTCACTCTCTTTCTGTCGATTGAATGTCGGTAAACGTCAGGACCGATCGAAATTCTTGAAGAACGCCATCGAGCCGCTAGGGGCAACAGACAAGAAACAGCCCAACGACACCCGCGCAACTATTCGTATAGGGCGGCCGGAATTCGCGACGATCCCGCGCACGCTCGGCATTGGCCCGGGCTCTTGAGGATGACGCATTCATTCGTTATCAGGCGCGATCCGCGAATGGCGCTGGTGAAGGAAGTATGAGGTCGGATACTTGGCCTGAATTTTTACGAAACGCAGCGGCTTCTGCGTAAAATCAAAGCTATCTGATATGCTAGTCGCGCGCTGATCGGTATAACCAAGAGATGCTAGACCAAAAGTATCCTCGGTAAATTTTAAGATGCTTCCGAATTCATACTGAGTATGCGACACGTAGCCAGGCTTGGCGTACGGCGAAATGATGATGCACCCCACCCGAAAGCCCAGGCCGGCGAAATCGAGCTGCGGCGGCGGTGCGTCGTCGTACCACCCTCCCCAATCGTCCCACAGGACCACGATGGCAGTTGACTTCCAATACTTGCTCTTGCCGATGGTGTTGACCACCGCGGAGACCCACGAGGGTCCGGTATCCGAGCCGCTCCCCCCGTGGTCCGAGTTTAAGGCGTCAGGAACGACCCAGGAGACCGCTGGTAAAGCTCCGTTCGGGACGTCGGTGAGGATTGACGTCTCGGGGGAGATGACGTCTTTCGCCCAATCGGGTCCATTGTAGACACTCTGGATAGCTCCGAAGGCGGACCACAGGTTTCCGGCTCCAGTGCCGATGGCCGGAGAGTAATATTTCCACGAGACGTTCGCGGCATCGAGCGTATCGGCCATGGTGTGGAACTGCGAAGGGGTGAAACATGGTGGCGGTCCGCCCTTACCCCAAACCGTTTTTCCGTTTTCGTACGTGAGGATGAAAGTTGGAGGCGACGGACTCGCGGCACAGGTCCAATTGGGATCGTTCTGATTGTACGGCGTATCGATCTCGCTGACGATGATGCTGGAGTTCTGAACGATGGTCGTACCGGCGATTAGGTCTAAGTGCGCGGTGAAGCTTGGACCCCAGACGCTTGGGAACATACCATCTGCAAGCGTAAATTGTCGTGCCATATCCCAATAGGGCTGAACCTGCTTGCGTTTCACAAACGCGAATGGAAAGACGCCAGCGGGTTGACCATTACTGAAATCGTCTTGGTCAAAGCCGTCCATCTTTCCAGAGTCGTATTCGGTGAGGGCTTGATGGTAGTTGTGGCCGATATCGACCCCAACTCGTCCTTGAAGTGTGATCTGTTTTAGCGTTTGCTGCTTGCCGGTGCCGGTATATCCGTACGTCGGCGCGTCCGCGCCCGGATAGCCGGCGAAGATGTTGTCGAAGCTCCGGTTCTCCTGAATGACGATGACGACGTGCTGAATCTTCGAGCTCGAACCGGCGGTTGCACGAGTCCTCAGCGCGTTTTTCGCCGGCTGCGGCAAGCCACCAATCGGACCGGATTGCGCGCACGCGCTCGCTGTAAAAACAATGAAGGCCGAAAGCAGCGCCTTCTGCACCTTTGCGAACATCCCACACCCCTTTGTCGCTCATGAAGCGGCCCTTGTGGGCTTTTCTTCGCGGAGTCTGACGCTCGCTCCCCTCTCCTAGCCTAGCGAGCCTGGAGCTCCGACCCCGGAAACGCCTCACTCACTGTCGGGCGGCTTGAAGGACGGACGCTCGTGCTGAAAGTGTGGCGGAGGGTATTTCGCTGGGATTCTCTTGAACCTCAGTGCCTTTTGCGTGAAGTCGAAGCTATCTGAGATGCTGTTTGCCCGCGCGTCCGTATAGCCTAGCGAGGGCAGATTGAAAGTTTCCTCGACGAACTTGAGGATGCTGCCCGATTCGTACTGCGTATGCGAAACCGTCGCGGCCTTCGCGTAGGGCGAAATGATGATGCACGGGACACGGATTGCCAGGCCCTCCCAGTCGAGTTGCGGCGGAGCAGCGTCATCGTACCACCCACCCCAGTCGTCCCACAGCACGACGATGGCGGTGGACTTCCAGTACTTGCTCTTGCCGATCGCATTGACGATCGCAGCGACCCAAGACGGGCCGGTGTCGCTGTTGGAATGAGGATGGTCGGAGTCTTTCCAATCCGGAACGACCCAGGATACGGCGGCCAGATTGCCGTTTGCCGCGTCGCTGAGGATGGTCGTCTGGGGATTGATGACGTCCTTGGACCAATCCGGGCCGTAGCGAACGCTACTGATCGCATCGAATTCCGACCAGATAAGCCCGCCGCCATCGCATGTAGTAGGGCAGCCGAAGGTTTGCGGAGCGTAGTATTTCCACGACACGTTCGCCGGATCGAGGATGTCGGCCATCGTTTTGAACTGCGTGAAGCACGGGAAGGGGCCGTGAATGCTAATCTGCCGATTGGAATTTACCGTTGTCGATTGCGTGCTGGGTGGCGCGTCGCAGCCCCATGGCGTATTACTCGGATTATCGGCTTCGGCAAGGTCGGGACTGAGCTGATCGGTTCCTGCGATGAGATTCAGGTGCGCGGCAAAGCTTCCGCCGAGCTCCGTAGGGAACATGCGATCCGCTAAGACGTACTGCTGCGCCATCGTCCAATAGGGCTTGACGGCCTCGCGCTTTACGTACGAGTAGGGATACTTCGGCACGTAGGGACTGTTGAGGTCGAAGCCGTCCATCTTGCCGCCGTCGTAATCGACCAGCGCAGCCTTGTACCCGTGCGCTAAATCGGATCCGCCGAAACCTATGGCTTTCAGATTTACCAGCTTGCCGGTGCTCATATATCCGTACGTCGGCGCGTCTGCGCCAGGATAGCCGGCGAAGATGTTGTCGAAGCTCCGGTTCTCCTGAATGACGATAACGACGTGCTGAATCTTCGAGCTCGAACCGGCGCTTGCACCAGTCCTTTGCGCGTTTTTCGCCGGCTGCGGCAAGCCACCAATCGGACCGGATTGCGCGCACGCGCTTGCTGTAAAAACGATGAAGGCCGAAAGCAGCGCGTTCTGTACCTTTGCGAACATTCCACACCCCTTTTGTCGCTCATGAAGCGGCAGGCGTTTTTCGCGACCTTGACGCTCGCTCCCCCCACCTGCCCTAGCGAGCCCGAAGGCGGCTCCTGACGCCGCGATAGAGAGCTCCCAAGCCGGGCCCGAATGCGACGTGCCGAGTTCCGACAAAGCCGACGAGCGCGCTGGGCGGGATCGACAGCGCCTTGGCCGCCAGTGGGGCGAGGTGGAATGCCGTCGTTCCGGCCTCGACAAAGAGCAACGCCACCAGCCAGTTGACGACCGTTAACGCCGCGTATGCCGGTGCCTGGACGACGGCCGGCCGGTCGAATGCGCGGAAGCTCCAGTGACGGTTCAGGAAAAACTGCAGCGCGGTGGCCAACGTGTATGCAACCGTCACCGCCAGCGGCGTCCAGACGCGAACGTGGAGCAACGCCCACAGGAGGCCGAAGTCGAGCGCGGTGCCGATCGCGCCGACGGCGGCGTAGGTTGCCAACTGCCGCGGGAGCTCGCCTTTCACGCGGGAGCGATCAGGCGCGTCGAAATGTTCCGCACCCGTTCTTCGAAATCTACGAACGTCGTTCCGAAGCGCCGTTCGTAGAGCAATTCCCCTTGGTGCGGGCGCCCCCCGAGCCGCGAGAGATCGAACGCAACGACGAATTCACGTCGAAGAACTGCACGTTCCAGCAGGGCTCCCGGGAAAAGACCGACCCAGGTTTTCCACTGCGATCGATAGTGTCGGCAAAGCAACGCCGTCGACCACCTGGTCCGCGGCGGCATGTTGGCATAACGCCGGGTTTGTCGAGTCGGCAGCTGCCGAAGCGTCGAAAACAGCGGACGCGGTAAGCGATACGCGTTGTACAGGGAAAAGTGCCACGCGTCGCCGACGATTCCGCAGTCGGAAGCGACGACGGCCGCGATCAGGTGCGCTGCGTCGTGATCCGGGTGGCCGCCTTCGTAGGAGGGCGCGTAGAGACGATCGGGCGCAAACGAAGTCGCGGCGATCCAATCCTGGAGCATGTTCAGCCCTTCCTCGCACCTATCCGCAAGTGCGAGGTCGGCGATGCGGCCTCGGTGGTTCGCTAAGAAGGCGATATTTGCGGCGTCGACCCCGAGACCGTGGAGCACGTTTCGGCTTTCGGCGTCGCGCACCGCCGCCGCAACCCGGCTTCCTCCGTCGGTGAGGTAGGCGCACGCGACGCCGGTGCCCCTATCGAGTTCCTCGAGGATCCAGGGCGCCGCACCGTATTCGTCGTCCTGATGAGCGAAAACGAATAGCGCGCGCCGCCTCCCGGTGGTCACATGCTTTCACCGCTCGAGGGTCGCGACGGTTTGAAGCGGCATACGGTACTCGCGCGATGCAAGATTCCCCAGGCCGCGGCTGGTCGCGACGTGACGCCAACGTAGCCCAGCCACCCCGTCGTCGGCGATCCGATTTGCGGCAAGCGCGCCGGGACGTCCGGTCGTTCATACCCCCCGTTCCCGGCGCCGACGATCGTGTCGTTGCCGTCGGCAAACACTAGGCGACCAATCGGTTTGCCGGCTGCCGTATCAAATCCCCAGCCATACACCTTGGCGCCTGGGCGGCTGCCGGCATATTTGGTGACCACGCCGTCGAAAAAACCCAAACAACGAGTACTCGTTCGTGCGAACACGGCGCGCAGCGGTTTGCCGATCAAAGTTTGCGACCACGCGGGGTAGGGCGGCATCGGTGCGAAGACGACGGGCGGACCGAGTGCGCCGCCCGACGGCGCCGGTTTTGCGGACAAGAGCAACAACTTGCGTACCTGCTCGTCGGCGTTGGTTCTAACCCGGAACTCCACACGCTGAGAGGCCTCGGGATCTTCCGTCCCGTTAGCGTGACGGATCAGGTGCGACGACGACAGGCCGTTTGCGGTCAGCACCTGCATGAGCCAGTCTTTTTGCGGTTGCACGGCGGGCACGCCCAGCACGTAGCTCAGAACCGAACGCGTGCGGTCCTGCGAAAGCGCCATGTTGCCGATATAGCTTTCCTCTACCGAAGCTCCCGGCCGCCATAAACTCGACGTGTAGCCCTCGATGCGAACCTCCGAAATGATGTCGCGATACTTCGGCTGGCTGAGAATTCGGATGTAGCGAGGAAAGAAGTCGTCGAGGATCGCCTTGAAACGTGGCTTCAAGTCGGCGCTTCCGGCCGCAAACAGCACGTCGCGCGCGTAGAAACGGATGCTCAGCGTGTTTCTGTCGAGAACGGCTCCCCATTTCGGTAAGTCCGCATCGAACTCGCCGGCAAGGTCGCCGTAGAGCTGCGCGCGAGTCTGGGCGTACGTCGCCAGGACGCCTTTTGGCTTGGACTGCTCCCGCTCGATTTCGACCATGTAGGCAAGCGAGATCAGCAAAAACAGGAACATCAGGCCGGTCATCAGGTCGCTGAGCGGAATCCAGTGTTCTTCGTCGGCGTGTAAGCGCAGCCCGAGGCGTTTCATGGCGTCTTCGGGGTCGACGCTAGGCGTTCCAGGAATTCGGCCTGCGCGCGTTCCAGCACGTCGAGCCGGTAGCCGATCTCGGACCGCACCAGTTTTACCTCGGATGTCAAAGCGAGATCGCCATCGACCGCGATGGCTTTTTTGATCGCCGTCAGCTCGTCGACGAGGATTTCTACGTCGGAGCGGTCGCCGGCCGCGGAACGCTCTTCGTGTGCGAGCGCGTATCGGACTTTGATGAGGATGGCGAAGAAAATTCCCGCGAACGAGGCCCAGACGGAGGTTCGAATTCCGTCGATCAGGCCCGGTATGCTGCCCTGAACGTTGGTCGCGGAGAAGTGATAGAGGCCGATCGCGATGCCCAGAAACGTACCGGCGATTCCGAGCATCGTCAGCAGCGCCGGCCCTTGCGTGACCGCGCGCGCCGAATAGCGGATCTGGAAATATATCCCGAGCAGCGCGATGATCGCGCAGATAATCACGGTGACGGTCAGGGTCATCGCAGTTCTCCTCGTTATTGGTCGAAGACGATCTCGTCGATCCGCGGCCCCACGTCGCGCCGGTCGGCGCTGATTCCAATTGCGTGGAAGTTCACCGTCTCGGAGGACGAGACGCGCACTTTCGCCGCCTTCCCCTTGGCGATGGGCGCGTCGCAGCGCATGACGATCTCTCCCGGGGCTGCCGGGGCGCTGATCACTCGTGCGCCGTCCAGATCGACCGCCACGGTCGCCCCGCCGCGCATCCCGGGCGGAATCGTCGCATAAATCGTCCACGTGCGGACGTCGCGCAAAGCCTCGACGGAAAATTCGAGTGCGCCGTCGGTCCAGCCGTCTTCGTAACCGCCCTTGATCTTGCCGGATTGCCGCACGTGGCCGATGAGCGGGAGGCGCAGCAGCGGCAGCAGGTCGACGATCCGGGCGCGGTAACTGTCGGCCAGCGCGCGCGCCGCCTCCAGACTGTCGGCGTTCACCGGCGCCAGCGCGTCGGCGACCGGCTTGCCGCGCTTGGCCCGAACGTAGGCGCGAATAACGTCCATTCGCTCGCCGAAGGCGGCGACGCGGCCGTTGTCGAGCCACAGCGCGAGGTCGCACTGGGTCGCGACCGTGGTCGTGCTGTGGGTTACCAGAATCGTCGTCTTGCCGCGTCGTTTGAAGTCCTCGAGCCAGGCCGTGCACTTCGCGGCAAAACGCTCGTCACCGACGGACAATACTTCGTCGATGAGCAAAATCTCGGGATCGACGCGAATCGCGGCGGCGAACGCCAGCCGCATCGTCATTCCGGTCGAGTACGTTCGCATCGGGGCGTCGACGAACTCTTCCAGTTCCGAGAACTCGATGACATCGTCGAGCTGGCTTTTTGCCTGCGAACGACTCAGCCCGAGGGTGAGCAGCTCGATCAGGGCGTTTTCGCGGCCGGTTAAGAACGGGTTGAAGCCGGCGCCCAGCGACAGTAGGGGCGCGAGACTGCCTCTCGTCCGGACTTCGCCCCGGTCGGGCTTGGTGACGCCCGAGAGAATTCGCAGAAGCGTCGTCTTGCCCGAACCGTTTTCCCCGATGACGCCGAGCGTTCGTCCACGCCCGATTGAAAACGTCACGTCCTGGAGCGCATCCACCACGCCGTACCGGCCCTCCATGTGAACGCGTCGAACGACAAGGTCCTTCAACGTCGCCGGCCGGGCGGTCGACGGAAATCGAAACCGCTTCCAGATTCCGGCAACGTCGACGGCATTTTCGCTCGAGGAGAACACTGCTGTCGGATTCGTTGCCGTGCGGTAGGATGTCCCCCCGTCCGGCGGTAAGGACTCGTAGTCATGACCAAACCGAGCCTGCATCGGGAGCTTTCGGAACGATTGGCCGAAGAACGGGTGGTTTTGAATGCGCTCCGCAGCGATTATAACCACATCACGCGCAGTCGTTTTCACGCGCTGAGAATGCTGTGGTTTTCGCTCAAGCAGCTGCTCGGAATTTCGTCCGATGCCGACGTCTACGCCGCGTGGTCGGCCGGCATCGCGCCCAGCATGAATGCGAAAAGCTTCGGCGCCGGCGGCGGCGGCGCGACGTTAGGAGATGGGGAGAGGGCGCTCGTCGAGATCTGGAATCGGCGGATGGGCGCGCGGGCGGCAACGCCGGAAAAGCCGTTGGTCACCGTCGTCATACCGGTCTTCAACCATCGCGACGTTACCGTGCGCTGCCTGCGGTCGATTGCCGAGTCATGGTTCGAATCGCTCGACGTGCAGTTCGTCGTCGTCGACGACGGTTCGTTCGACGGTACCGCCGACGTGATCGTGGCGCTGGCCGGCGTCGACTTCGTGCGCGGCGGGCAGAATGAGGGCTTCATCCGTGCCTGCAACCGCGGCGCCGCTCTCGCCCGCGGAAAGTATGTCTGCTTTCTCAACAACGATACGACGGTCCGGGGCGGATGGCTGGAGCACCTCACGAACACCGCGGAAAGCGATCCGACGATCGGGATCGTCGGATCGAAGCTGCTGTATCCGGACGGCCGGCTGCAAGAAGCCGGAAACATCGTGTGGCGCGACGCAACCGGTTGGAACGTCGGGCATTTCGCAAACCCAGAAGACCCGTGCTATAACTTTTTGCGCGACGTCGACTACGTTTCGGGCGCGGCACTGCTCGTACGCCGGCGGCTGTTCGAGCGCCTAGGCGGATTCTCCGAGCACTACCTGCCGGCGTACTACGAGGATGCGGATCTCTGTTTCGGCGCGCGTTCGCTCGGCTATCGCGTGGTGTACCAGCCGCGATCGGTGGTCGTTCACTACGAAAGCGTGACCTCCGGCGACGAACGCACCGGAACGAAGCGCTTTCAAGAAACGAACCGGCCCAAATTTCGTAAGAAGTGGGCGAACGAACTCGATCGGCGGCCGGAGAACGATCCCGCGAACGTCACCAATGCGTGGCGGCGCGGAACGCCGGGTCGAACCATCCTAATCGTCGATTCTTACGTCCCCCTTTACGATCACGAAGCGGGTTCGCAGCGAATGCTCCACATCGTCAAAATGCTTCGGCGCGCCGGCTACCGAGTGATATTTCTGCCCGACAACTACGCGCCGCTACAGCCGTACACCGGCGAGCTGCAGCAAATGGGTGTCGACGTTTTGCACCACATCGATGGAGGCAAGACGTTGCACGAATCGCTCGACGCCGTCCTCCCATTGGTCGACACGGCCTGGATCAGCCGGCCGGATCTGTATCAAAAGTACGGACCCATCGTCCGGCGTCATCCCTCCGTTCGCGTCATCTACGATACCGTCGACCTCTCGCACGTGCGCAAGCGCCGCGAAGCCGAGATATTGGGCGAAGGCGACGCGGCGTGGCGGGAGCTGTTGCGCGTCGAGCTGGAATCGTCCAGAAACGCGGATGCGACCGTCGTCGTTACTGCCGACGAGCGAAAGGTTCTTGAAGATCTCGGGATTCGCAACGTTTCGGTCATTCCGACGATTCACGAAGTCGCGACCGTGGGCGAACGGCGCTACGAAGAGAGTTCCGGGCTGCTCTTTATCGGCAACTACAACCATCCGCCGAACGTCGATGCCGTACGATGGCTCTGCGATGCCGTCATGCCGATCGCGTGGAAAAGTTTGCCCGAGCTGAGCGTGGTGCTGGTCGGCAGTAACCCTTCGCAAGCCGTATTCGCTCTGAAGTCGGAGCGCGTCCGGGTAACGGGTTACGTGCGCGATGCGTCGACGTATTTTCGTTCGAGCCGAATCTTCGTCGCCCCGCTGCGGTTCGGTGCCGGGATGAAAGGGAAGATCGGACAAGCGCTGGCGTACGCGCTGCCGGTCGTCACGACGCCCGTCGGTGCCGAGGGACTGGGGCTGCGCGACGGGGAGAACGCGCTCGTCGTCGCCGCGGATCCCGAGGCATTCGCAGCGGCGATCGTGAGCCTGTATGGCGACCCCGACCGTTGGAAACGCATCTCCGGCGCGTCGCCGGAGACGCTTGCGCCGTTTACTCCCGAAGAGGTCGGCCCGCAGTTGGAGGCGCTTCTCGACCGTCTTGCGGCGCTTCAGCCCGCATAAACCCGGCCCAACGCGGCGGCCAGCTGCGGCGCGACCGCGGCGGGTGAAAAACGGGCCGCCGCAATCGAACGGCCTTTGACGGCCAAAGCCTCCCAGGCTGCGGGATCTTCATAGAGGCGCGCGGTCTCCGCTGCGATCTGCTCGGCGGTTGACGCCCCGGCCCGATAGTCGCACGCATCGAAAATACCCTCGGCGCCGACCGGAGTCGTGACGACGGGAATGCCGTGTGCGAGCGCATAGACGATCTTGCCTTTGATGCCCGCACCGAACCGAAGCGGCGCTACGAAGACGCGCGCTTTTTCCAGCAGTGCGTCCACGTCGGCGACGTAGCCGGTAACCTCGACGTCGCTTTCGGCCAGAGCGCGGACCGCGCGCGTCGGGTCGGCGCCTGCCAGCGTCAGGCGCAGTCCGGGCAGTCGTTGACGGAGCAGCGGCATGATCGCGCCGCACAGCCACTTCGCCGCGTCGACGTTCGGAGCGTGCGCGTAGTTGCCCAAAAAAATCAGGCCGCGTCGAGCGCCCCAGCCGGCGGCGTGCGGCGCGCCGCCCGGCTCGATAACCGGGATGGCGTAGACCGGCGCGATGCCGCCGGCGGCCAGTACGTCGCGCTCGACGCCGCTCGTGGTAATCGTTACGTCGGCGGCTTTCGCGAGGGCGAACTCGAGCCGCTGCATTGCCTGCCAACCCGTCCGGCCGCCATGCAGTTCCTGTTCTCGCTGCAGGCGCAAAAAATGTAGGTCGACCGTATCGTAGACGATTGTCGCGGCGGCGAAGTGGCGGCGAAAAGCGGGAATCAGCCGGTGAGCCGGGCCCGGGCGACAGAGCCAAACCGCATCGACCTTTAGACTGAGGCGTTTGAGCTGCGCCACCGAGGCTGCGTTAAAACCGCAAATCACGTCCGTGCCCGCTTCGCGAAGCGCGCCGGCGTACGGTGCGTACTCATTCCCATCGATACTGCCGAAAATGACGTGCCACCCGCGCCCGCGCAACAGATCGATAAGAAAGGCGATGCGCCGCGAGCCGGCATCGCGGTCGGTGAAGGGCACGTGCTGATCGATCACTACGATCGACGGCGCGCCCGATAGGCGCCGTGCCGCCGCCTCGACGTTCGTTGGGACGGGTTCGTAGTGTTCGCGAAGTTCGACTTCCCATTTTGCGGCGAAGACGGCGCGGTTGCGTGCCTGTTGCGCCCGTGCGTCGTCTCGCGAGTTGCTGCCGTAACTGATCCCTTCGGCGTGATACACGATCGAGCGCGGCTGGTACGAGATACGGTAGCCGCGCGCGCGCAGGGCGAAACACAGATCCGCATCCTCGTAATAAGCGGGAGCGAACTCCGGAGCAAAGCCGCCGGCTTGCGCGAAGGCGCCGGCGCGAACTAGCAAACTGGCCGCCGACCCATAGTCGACGTCACGAACGGATCGATAGCGCCAGTCCCGCGCCGCTTGTCCGCGCCCGTAGTTCGAACCGCGGCCGTCGCGCCAGATGACGCCGCCGGCTTCGGCGAGCGTATCGTCGGGATACCGCAACTGTGAAACGACCGCGCCGACACGGTCGTCGGCGCCCGCCGCGTCGAGCAGTGGGCGCAGCCAACCCGGACTAACGAACGCGTCGTTATTGAGGAAGTGCAGGTACGGGCCGCGCGCGATGCGTGCGCCGGCGTTGCAGGCCGCCGCAAATCCAGCGTTTCGATCCAATCGGACGACCCGGATACCCGCGCAGTGGTCGAGCAGTTCGCGAGTACGGTCGTCGGAAGCGTCGTCGACGACGACGATCTCGGTCGGAATCGCCGGATCCGCGCACGCCACCAGCGCGCGCAGGCAGCCGTTCGTGTAGCGCCACCGATTGAAGACCGGGATGACGATCGAGACGAGCGGCGGATCGTGCGCAACTGGAACGCGGATGGCCGTGGGTACCTCCGGTAAACGCCACGCCCGGCGAATCGCCCAGCCCCGCCGCGCGGCAGCCAATTTTGCGCGGGCGCCCCTCGCCAACCATCGGCCCGCGCGCCGTACGAAGACGACTGGTCCGTGAGCGGCGGTGACGTGCCAAGCTCGGTTAAATATACCCCACCCGAACCAGCATAACGCTCAGCTCGCGCCGATCGCCGTTGAGGCCGATGCGCTCGGGCACCCACGTCACCGGCATCGCCAGCGATGCCGTCAGATGGCCGCGCTTGCGTAACGCTTCGGGAATCGGCAGGCTGACATTTTGGATTCCAGGCGAAAGTTGGGCGGGCTTTCCCGAAGGAATGCCGTCGAACTTTACGCTCACGCTTTCGGGGGTTTTCAGCAGCGGCTTCACCGAGGGTACGAAAAATGTGAACACCGCCAGCTGCGAACCCGCTGGATTGTCGAGCGTTAGGGTCGAGTGCCCGGCGAGAAAACAACACGTCTTGGGCGACTCGGACGAATATACGCCTTCGCGCGTTGCCGTCGACCAATCTTCGGGGGGAACGATGCCCGCGGGATAGACGACCGACGGTGTTGGCGGTGCGCTCGCGGCCGTCTGCGGCTTTTGGGTTTGCCCGCGCGAGCAGGCGACCATCAAAACCGACAAGCAAGCGACACTGAGGCAACGAAACTGTAGAGGGTTCATCTCGTCTCCGGCGACTCAGTCGAAATAGAGGTAGAGCAAAACTGCGCCAAGATGCCGCGTGTCGTCATTCGACTGCGGGGCGCGCAGGTGGAGCAGCGACAGCAACGAGCGCGCGGGCTTCGCATCGCGGCTGGGCACGTAGTCGATCGCGCTGGTAATCGTGACCGGCACGAGACCCGACGCAGCCC
>DATCGB010000020.1:0-7049 GCA_036509155.1 Candidatus Tumulicola sp.
GCCTCTTTTAGCACCGGCAGCTGGTCGGGCGTTCGGTCGAGTGCCTCGTTTGCAGCCCGCAGCACGCCGGCGAGGAAACGGTAAAAGTCGGGCTCCTTCAGGGCCAGATGATAAGCCGACTCGGCGGCCGCGTCGGCGACCGAGACGATGGTTCCCTCGACCGGGCGGACCAGCGCCTGCCGGGCCGCAGCCGACGCCGCGCGCATTCCGGTGGCCAGCACGAACGTGTCGATCTCGCTGCGGTTGCGCACGTGGTGGGCAAAGCCGCGCAGCATCTGCGAAACGATCACCCCCGAGTTGCCGCGCGCCCCCATCAGGCTCCCCTGGGCAGCCTGAGCGGCGACCTCGGAAAGCGGAGCGTCGTCGCGGAGCTTGGCCGTCTCGAGCGTGGCCGCCCGAAGCGTGAGGTACATGTTGGTTCCCGTGTCCCCATCCGGGACCGGGAAGACGTTCAGGTCGTTGAGGACCTGGCGGTACTTCCTAAGGAAGTAGGTGCCTGCGGCGAGGAACTTGGCGTATCCTCGTCCGTCCAACGCGATCACGTCCACGGCGGGCCGTCTTTCGGAGGCACCCCGAGAATCCTTGCTCGCCGTAGGGCGGCCGTGGTACTATTCGTGGGTTGTCGCCACGCCGCTATCCGCGGCCGATGCGACGTTTATCTCAATCATTTCCCGCAAAGGATCTCCGATGGCGAAGCGCTGTGAAGTATGTGGCAAGGGTCCGCGCGCGGGCAACAACGTCAGCCACGCCATGAACAAGACGAAGCGTCGCTGGCTGCCGAACCTGCAGTCGGTGAAGGTCGACGAAAGCGGAACGCATCGCACCGCAAAGGTCTGCACGCAGTGCCTGCGCTCCAAGCGGGTCACGCGCAAAGCCTAGTCTAGTCCGCACCGGCGCCGGCGGGATTCAGGACGCGAAGTGATCCCAGCCCGTGCGTTCGACCGGCTCGCCGCGCAGCGCGACGCCCGGCTGCGTTCGCAACGTGCCGACGCGATGGAGCGTGCGGCCGAAACGCGCGGCAAAACGCGCCGCAAGATGAGCGAACGCGCGCGGACGAACCGCGACGAGCAGTTCGAAGTCTTCTCCGCCCGCGAGCGCGTAGCGCTCGGAATCCTGGCCGGTACGCAGCGCGACCGCGCGAGCGCTTTCGGCAACGGGTACGTCGTCCAGCAACGCACCGCAGCCGCTGGCGGCGCATAGCCGGTCGAGGTCGGTCGACAAACCGTCGGAACAGTCGATCATCGCCTCCACGTTCCGGCTCGCGCCCAGAAAGCGGCCTTCCGCACAGCGCGCGTGCGGACGCCGAAACGCGCGCAGCGCTTCGCGCTCGAGATCGGCGTCGATCGTGCCGCTAGCCGTCGTCAGGTCGAGACCGGCACGCGCCGCGCCCAGCCTTCCGGTCACCGCCAGCACGCCGCCGGGATGTCCGCCGGAGCGCGTCTTGACGTTCGAGGCGCGCACCTCACCGACGGCGGCGACCGAAATCGTCAGCACGGGAGCGCGCGAAAGATCCCCGCCCACGATATCGAGCCGCACCGCCAGGGCCGCCGACGCCAGCCCGCGGTAGAGTTCGATCACCTCGTCGACGCGCGTGCCGGGCGGCAGGCCGAGCGCGACGGTGGCCAGGACCGGGCGCGCACCCATCGCTGCCAAGTCGCTCGCGTTGGCCATCATCGCACGCCAGCCGGCGTCCTCGAGCGACATCGACGCGCGCGTAAAGTGCACGTCTTCGACGAGCATGTCGGTCGTTATCGCGCTCCGGTTCGAACGCGACGGCTGCCACAAAGCGGCGTCGTCACCGATCCCGAGCACGATCGAGCGATTTGCGACCGGTTCGAGAACGGTCCGGATCGCCGCGACCACGTCGTCTTCGAGCAGCGGCGTCACAGAAGAAGGCTGCGGATGCGGCGCAACTCCGCGCCGGGATCCGCGGCGCCGAAAATCGTCGAGCCCATCACGAGCGTGTCGGCGCCGGCTTCGACCACTTCGCGAAGGTTCGACTCTCCGATGCCGCCGTCGACCTCGATCGCGCAGCCGGGACGGCGCCGTTCGACCATCGCACGCGCCTCGCGCAGTTTTTCGAACGTGCGCGGGATGAACGTCTGGCCCGAGAATCCGGGGTTCACGCTCATAACCAGCACGGTGTCGCAGTCCTCGATAATATCCTGGAGCATGTCGACCGGCGTTTGCGGACAAATCGCGATTCCGGCTTCTGCGCCTAGCGATCGGACGTGCGCGAGCAAACGCTGCGCGTGGCAAGTCGCCTCGAGATGAAACGTGATGCGGTCGCAGCCGGCGTTGCGAAACTCGTCGACGTAGCGCTCCGGTTCGACGATCATGAGGTGGGCGTCAAACGGCAACGGGGAAAGTTTGCGCAAATCGCGGACGATCTTCGGCCCCCAGGTGATGTTGGGCACGAATCGGCCGTCCATGACGTCGAGGTGCAGATAGTCGGCACCGGCGTTCTGCACGACGGCTATTTGCTCGGCAATCCGGGCGAAGTCGGCCGACAGCAGCGACGGCGCGATCTTGATGCGGCTCATGGCGTAGCCTTACTCTTGGGCGCCGGGGTGACTGGCTTCTTCCCGTAGACGACCGGCGGTTCCGTGCCGAGCCGCGTCTCGCCGACGAGCGCGTCGTTCACGTACACGTCGGCCAGCGACGTTCCGACGGCGGTCACCGTGAAGTCGAGTTTTTGGCCCGGCTCGGCAAACGCATGGTACAGATCGTATTTTCCGGTCGCGTCCGTAATGGTTACGCGTACGTCGAGCGGTTGCGCGCCCGCCGTTTGATCCGGTATTGGAACCGACACGAGCAGCCGAACTTGACGTAAAACGTAGCCCGACTCGAACGGCCCGGCACTCACCTGCAGCGAAACCGGATCGAACGACGCGATCTGTCCGTTGGGGGCCGGGATCTGACGCACGACGGCCCCGTGAGGCGGCCCGTTGGGTCCAAGCGGCGTCCACACGATTTGCCCGAGCTTGACGCCGGTTTTTTGAGCCAGCGCCCGGGCGGCGTCGACGTCCATACCGGTGAAGGTCGGAACCCGCAAAACCGATAGGCCGCCCCGGCTCGCCACCAGCGTGACCGTATCGGTCTGCGTAATGCTCGAAAGCGGCGCCGGATCTTGCGAGATCACGTGCCCCTCGGGAACGACGTCGCTCTTCACGTAAGTGACCTTCCCGAGCTTCATCCGGACGCGCGAAAGGTCGAGCTCCACCTCGCGCATCGACTGATAGCGCAGGTCGGGCATCAAACGCGCCACGATGCCGTCGCTGATCACGAACGACACCTGCCGTCCCTCGCGCGCCTGCTCGCCGGCCTCGGGCCGCTGCATGATCACCACGTTCTTGGGATAGCGATCGCTGGTCGTGTGGTCGGCGACGGCCGAGGAGAGCTTCAACCGCTGGATTTCGGCGTTGGCATCGGTTATCGTTTGGCCGACGAACGACGGAACCGTGACGGTGTTGGACGGCGGGAGCAGAAAGTCGTGAATCTGCCGGCCGAACCAGACGACGACCGCGACGAAAATCACCAGCACGATCGGAAAAACCCAATCGCGCGGCAGATAATCGCCGAGGACGGGCCGCGCGGCTTTCAGGCGAGCGCCTCCAACGACGCGTCGCTCACGTCGAGATTGCCGAAGATGCGGCGCACGTCTTCGTGCTCGTCGAGGGCTTCGAAAAAGGCCAGCGCCGCTTCGAGTTCGTTACCTTGCAGTTCGACTTTAGTTTTCGCGCGCATGCCGAGATAGACGTCGGAAATCTTTACCCCGCGGCTTTGCAGCGCGTCGCGTACGCTCCCGAGCATCGTGGGATCGGTATAAATCGATGCGAGTTCGGGGTCGTACTCGACGTCTTCGACACCGTCCACGAGGGCGTCTTCGGTAAAGCGGTCTTCCGAACTTCCCGCCGGCGGGTCGGCCTCCACCACGCCGACCGCATCGAACATCCAGCCGACGCTGCCCGTCTCGCCGAGCGTTCCGCCGTGCTTCGTGAACAGAAAGCGCAGCTCGCCGGCGGTGCGGTTGCGGTTGTCGGTTGCGGCGTCGGCGACGACGGCCACGCCGTGCGGGCCGTACCCCTCGTAACGAAGCTCTTCGATTTCGCGCTCGCCCGTTTGACCGGCGCCGCGCGCGATCGCGCGCTTGATGTTGTCCTGCGGCACGTTGAACTCGCGCGCCTTTTCGACGGCCATCTTCAATCGGTAGTTCGCCTCGGGATCCGGCGAGCCGCCCTTGGCGGCCAGGATAATCTCTTTGCTGAGCTTGGTAAAGAGCGCGCCCCGCTGCGCGTCGACTTTGCCCTTCTTGAGCTTGATGTTATGCCATTTCGAGTGTCCGGACATTATCGATGCAACCTCGCCCGCAGCCTTCGCTATCCCGGCCCGATTACCCAGTAACCAAACCACATCCGGTGGTGCCACGCATTCCATGCGATCGGGTGGGCTGCGAGAATCGGATAGAAATACACGAACGCGCCCACGGCGATCGCCACGTAGGCGCCGACCGCGGCGCCCCCGAGCCACGCGCCGCGCGCTTGCCGGCGCCTGCCCCATTCCCAAATACGCTGCAGCACGACCGCGTTGGACAAGCAGATCAGCGGAATGTCCACGTAAAAGTGGTACGCAAACGTTATTCGCGGAGATTGCATCCACGGCAGCCACTGCAAGAGATACGTGAGCACGATCAGCGCGTAACCCTTGTTCCGTTCGCGCCAAGCCAACACGCCGATCCACGGCACGCAAATCAGCCCAAACCAAAGGATCATCGGATTGGGCATCGACGTAATTTCGTAGATGCAGCAGCCTTTGGGGTCGTTGGGATCGACTCGATGGTCCTGATAGAAATACGCGACCGGCACCAAGTCCAGCGGCCACTCCCACCATTTCGACGAGTACGGATGCGTCGCTTTGAGCGTGTCGTGGTACTCGAACATCGAATACTGCCGATACACGACGTCGTTGAGGTTGTGAACTTCGTTGGGATCGGCCGAGTGCCTGACGAGATCCGGTACCCAAACGAGTCCGTAGACGGTCGCGCTCACGAACACGATCGTGATCAGCGCGCCGTCGATCCGGAACCCGCGCGGATTGCCCCACAGCGCCGGACGCAGTTTCATCACGTAACGTTGCAAGAACAGCGCGATCAGCAGAGCGAAGCTCACGCCGAATCCCATGACCCCGTACCACTTGCTGCTCACCAGACAACCCAGCGCGACGGTGAACAGAATCAGCCAGAGCTTCGACGAGCGTCCTTTTTCGACGCCGACGCCGGCCACGCGGACTTCGTCGTCGACGTAGGTCGCGGTTCCGGCCGGCGTCGCGTACGTGACGCTCGCGTCGCGGCGGTATTCGATCGTCAGCGGATCGTCGGCGTAGACCAGCGCGCCGCCCTTGTTTTGCGAGCGCGCGCCGCGCACGATCTTTCCGCGCGCGTCGATCGTGCCGCCGTCGGCGGCCAACAGCGCTACGTCTTCGTCCCCGGGACCGCGCAACGCCACCGAGCCGTCGGCGAAGGTCAACTCGCGGCGTCCGTCGCCGAAGAATCGCGGAAAGGCGGCGTAGCGCAGCAGCAAATACAGTCCGCAAGCGGCGTACAGGGCCACGATCACGGTCGACGCAAGGTCGAACCGCCACAGCGCCCGGCCGATCGAGGCGAGGATCGCGCCGCCCGCCAGCGATCCAAAGATTCCGGCCACGAAGGCCCACTCGGGCACGTCGACGTGCGGCCGATCTCCGACCTGCGAGGCGATCCAGAAGCGGTAGAACGCGTACGTCGCCAGCGTCGCAAAAAAGATGACGAAGCCCTCGGGTGTGGCGATCCTCGACTGCACGAAGTGCATGCCGTCGGCCGTCAGCAGCAGCGCGGCGATACTTGCGAACAGCGTCGACCCGGTTATCCGCTTGGCAAACGCGTAGAGCAGCATCACCACGAGCGCCCCGAACACGACGTCGAGAAAGCGCCAACCGTACGAGTTGTCACCGTCGGTCATATGACCGACGATCGCATTGAGCCCGGTCCATCCGCCCAGTCCGTGCCCGTGCGGCATACCGCCGAACAGCACCATCGAAATCGTTACCAGCAGCTTGGTCAGCGGCGGGTGAGTGTTTTCGTAGATGCGCAGGTTTCGCAGATATTCTTCACCGGCGCGCGCAAAATAAATTTCATCGAAGACTTTATCGGGCGGCCACCAGTAGCCGACGAACGACAGGACGAAGTTGCCGACGCCGAAGGCCGCCATGATGACGTAGTCGAGGGGCGCGCGCAGGCCGACCAACCCCTCGCGCGGATCGAACCACCGGCGCGTGCCCGGCGTCGCTTCGAAAGCGGCGCTCGGCTCGGAAACTCGCGGCGTGCCGTCCGCCGCGTCGGACGCCCGTTCGACGTTCGCCTCGGCGCTCACGTCGCCGCCCAGAAACTGGTAGCCCAGCCAGAAAAACGTCCCGACCGCCAGCAGCGCGAAGACGGTCGTCCCCGCGCCCCAAAGATTTTGCGAATTGACGCCCGGTACGTGGTTGTTCATGACGTAGAGGTACTGCAGCGAGTACTGCAGATTGGCAAAGAGCACCACGGTAAGGGCGACCGCGCCCCAAAAATACCGGCGCGCGAACGGCAGGCAGACGATCGAAAAAAGCAGCCCGTCGAAAAGGTAGCGCTCGTGCATGCGCGTCGCCAGGACGAAGAACGCGATCGTCACGATCGCGCAGCCTTCCAAAAATGCGCGGTTCGTACGCTCCTGCACGTACCGCCACAGCACCAGCGCGACGGCGGCGATTACGAGCAGGACGCCCCACACGTACTGCGGCCCGAGCGAGACCGAGCCGAAGACGTCGATCGGGCCGGTGTCCGGCTGCCAGAACGACCCGCGAATCGCCCACAGATTGAAGGCGTTGACGGTGTTGAACGCATAGACGTTCGACCCGTATTCGTAGCGCCCGAACAGCCACGCAAACGCGGCCAGCGGGTTGCTCGGATGAAACGGCTCGGTGATGACGAGCGCCAGCACGACGGCGCCGGCGATTCCCACCGCCGACGCGATGACGCG